>QHSB01000456.1 GCA_003220335.1 Candidatus Rokuibacteriota bacterium | reverse complement strand
ACGCGGCTAACGCGTTCGGCCGCGACCGACCGAGGACAGACTCAGGAGTGCGAGCCCCGTGAGGAACAGCATCGCCGGCTCACTGGTCGCCAGCGGGAAGACGTTCGGGAACAGTGACGACACGAGCGCTTGGGCCTGCGTCGGACCGTGCACTACCGCGAGAAACAACAGCATCACCGGAGCGACGACTTTTCTCATCTCGCTCAGGAGGAAGTGCAAGCCGGAAGCCACTAAGACAAGCGAAATATCGGGCGGTTCGGCGACATCATCGGCCGCAAAACGTGCAGCCGTTTGCACAACCCCCGCAAGGCCGTCGCGGGGTATCTGCATCGGCGCCGCGCCCCTAGAGCGCGAGCGATCCGGCCAGGTCGCGGAGGGCGGCGAGGTTGTGGGCGGCCGCGAACCGGTCGACCAGCGGCAGCGCGGCGGCCATGCCGCGCGTGAGCGGCTCGTACGAGGGGTTGCCGAGCAGCGGGTTGAGCCAGATCACGCGGCCGGCGCGGCGCTTGATGCGCAGCAGCTCCGCGGCGAGGACGTCCGGGTCCCCGGTGTCCCAGCCGTCGGAGAGGATGATCACGATCGTGCGGCGGTCGATCAGCGACGGCCAGCCGCGATTGAACTCCGCGAGCGACTCGCCGATCCGGGTGCCCCCCGACCAGTCCTTCACCGCGGTGAGCCGGCGCAGCACCTCGCGATAGGAGCGCGCCCGCAGATAGTCCGTGACCCGCGTCAGCCGCACCGAGAACGTGAACGTCTCCACGCGCGAGAACGCGGACTGCAGCGCGAAGAGGAATTGCAGGAGAAACCGGCTGTAGAGGTCCATCGAGCCCGAGACGTCGCACAGGAGCACCAGGCGGACCTTCTTGCGCTTGCGTCGCCGGAAGCGCAGGTCGATGAGCTCTCCGCGCGTGAGATTGGCGCGCAGCGTGCGGCGCAGGTCGATCCGCCCGCGGCGCGAGGAGGGCCGGCGGCGCCGGCTGATGCGCCGTGCCAGTCGGCGCGCGATGCGCAGCGTGAGGCGATAGACCTCGTCGAGCTGGTCCGGCGAGAACGTGGAGAAGTCGCGCGCGGCCATCGCCTCGAGCTCGGAAGCGGCGGGCACGCCGACCGGCTCCTCGCCGCTCTCGCCGTCGCCAGCTTCCTGCCACGCGTCGAGCGACAGCGTCTCGCGCCCGACTCGCTCGAGCCCGGGCGCGTGCTCGGGCAGCCCGGGGGGCGCGAGCGCTTCGGCCACGCGGTCGGCCTCGGTGCCGGCCCGCCAGAAGGCGTCGAAGGCGCGGTCGAAGGTGGGAAAATCCTCGGGACGGCCCGCGAACACGGCCCGCAGCCCGGTGCGAACTTCCGCGCGATCGGCGAGGTCGAGCTGCTCGAGCGTGCGCACGCCGTCCGTGACGTGCTCCGGCGTGACGGGCAGTCCGTGACGCCGCAGCAGCGCCGCGAAACGCACCATCGCGGCGTCGAGGCTGCGGCTCACCTTAGGGAGTGGCCAGCAGCGGCCCGAGCCCGGACTTGGCGACCTCCGCGCGGAATCGCTTGATGTCGTCGGCATCCTTGAGGATGGCGCCGATCGTCTCGCTCACCAGCGCCTCATCGAGGTGGTCGGCATGCAGCGTGGCGAGCGCCTGGGCCCAGTCGAGGGTCTCGGCCACGCCGGGGACCTTGGCGAGGCGCATCCGGCGCAACGACTCCATGAACCGCGTGATGTCGCGCGCGAGCGCCTGGTTGAGCACCGGCACCTTGAGCTGGACGATCCGGACCTCCTTGTCGAAGTCCGGGTAGTCGATCCACAGGTAGAGGCAGCGGCGCCGGAGCGCATCGGACAGCTCGCGCGTGCGGTTGGAGGTGAGCACGACGTACGGCGGGTGCGAGGCCTTGATGGTACCGATCTCCGGGATGGTCACCTGCCATTCCGAGAAGACCTCGAGCATGAAGGCCTCCAGCTCCTCATCGCCTCGATCGACCTCGTCGATCAGGAGGACCGGCGCCTGATCGGGCTGGGAGATCGCCTGCAGCAACGGGCGCCGGAGCAGGAAGTCCTCCGAGAAAATCTCGCGCTCCTCATCGGTGGTGGAGCGCCCGGACGACTCGTGCAGCTTGATGTGCAGCAGCTGCTTCTGATAGTTCCACTCGTAGAGCGCGGCGGCGGCGTCGAGCCCCTCGTAGCACTGCAACCGGATGAGGTTGGTGTCGAGGACGCGCGCCATGACCTTCGCGATCTCGGTCTTGCCGACGCCGGCGTGGCCCTCGATCAGCAGCGGCTTGCGCAGGCGCGTCGCGAGGTGCACGGAGGTGGCCACCGGCGCGTCGGTGACGTACTCGGCCGCTTCCATCGCTTGCTGAATCTTGCGAATTTCCTCGCGCACGAGCGCCTATTGTACATGAAGGCGCGCGAAGTCCTCCGGCGTGTCCACGTCGGCGGGCATCGCGACATCGAGCTCCACGAGCTCGACGCGCTCCGGACGCGCGTCCAGCACGGCGCGCGCGCCCGCGTCGCCGCCCAGCGCGCGCAATTCCGGAAACACCTCCGACGAAAAGAGCACCGGCGTGCCGCGCGTGCCGCGGTACGACGGCGCCGCGATGGCCTTGCCGCCGCGCTGCTGCGCCGCGAGCAGTGCGGGGATCACTGAGCCAGGCGTGAGCGGCTGATCGCCGAGCGCCACGAACGCGGCGGCCGTCCAGGGCTTCAGCGCGGCGGCACCGATGGCGATGGAGGAGCCCTGCCCATCCTGCGGCCGCGGGTTCACCGCGAAGCGCACGGCGAGGCCGGCGAGCGCGCCGCGGACGGTGGCATCGTCCTGGCCGGTGACGACGACACAATCGCCGACGTGCGGGAGCACGACCTCCACGCTCCAGCGCACGACAGGTTTACCCTTGAGTTCGAGGAGGAGCTTCTGACGGCCCATGCGC
This sequence comes from Candidatus Rokuibacteriota bacterium, assembly GCA_003220335.1. GTDB lineage: Bacteria > Methylomirabilota > Methylomirabilia > Rokubacteriales > CSP1-6 > AR12. The sequence goes on along the minus strand of QHSB01000456.1, from coordinate 293 downwards.
CGGGCGAAGCCGGCGGCGAGCACGATGGCGGCGATCAGGGCCGTGCTAGGACTTTGGCTGGTCGTTGCTCGGCGGCGCGTGATTGGACGTGGGCTGGGTTTGAGGCGCCGGATTCACGCGGGCCGGCGGCGGGCCGATCGGCTTCCTGCCGATGGCCTTCTCGACAGGAACGCGCTTTGTCTCGGTGGGTTTCGTCGCCCGCTGCTCAGACATTTAATTGTCCCCCGATGCCACGCTACCATGCGGGCCCGGGTTCCACAATTCCACGCGAACGATGGGATTCTCTCTCGTGA
>QHSB01000455.1 GCA_003220335.1 Candidatus Rokuibacteriota bacterium | reverse complement strand
TTCAAGCCGCCGACCCCGACGACGCGCCTATCGTCGCGCGCCACGAACAGCGCCTCGCCGGGCCGGTCGAAGCGATTGGCGCCGCTGGCCCACTCCTCCGCCAGGCGCCTCACGAACCTCAAGCCCTGCGCCTCGCTCTCGGCGACCAACGCCGCCACCTGTCCCGCCTCCAGGTCGCTGATGCGGTCGATGCTCACACGGATATTGTGTCGCCTCGGTCCAGCGTGCTGCCCAGCCAGCGTTGCTCTCGGCTCGGTCGGCGGTCGATCAGGTAGGGCCGGCGTCGTGGCCGCGACGCTACTCGGTCGTGCTGAGCGCAGTGAGGGTCGGTTCGGTAGTGTCTCAGTTTGAACGCCGGCGAGGCCGAAACTCGACGAATCGTGGGATCGCGCGGTGGTCGTATCGCTTGGCCGTCAGGCGCCAGGTCACCGAGAGGGCGCCGATGCCGCCTCGCGCCTTCACCGTCAATTCGCTGCCGGTGCAGGCAGGCTCGGCGGCCGAGACGGCCAGCACGAGGAGCAACCCGCAAGCGTGTGCGAGCCCGACGACCGCGCGCCCCATGAGCGTCCTGGCCCTCCCCGCCGCCGTTCGCGGCCATGACGTGGCGGCGTCGGGTCGTCGCAAACGCGGGGCCAGAAGTCTGGGGCGAGAAGAATCGACGGGTTATCGTGCATCGCTGCGCCATGCGCGACCGTCGTGACGTGCCATCGAGGCGCGTCATGGCCGCGCCGTGTCACTATCTTCGTCGCTCGCCGTCCGCGGGACCACTCGCCGTCCGCGGGACCACTCGCGGTACGCGCCGCGGTAGCGCGCACTTGAGGTGGATCGCCACGCCGTCGCGGCTGACGGCGGCATAGAACGACTCGTAAGCGAAGTCCACCGCGAAGCCGAGCCGCTCGCGGTAGTAGGCCAGGGCCGCGTCGAGGTCGTCCGACGAGCCGGGGCCGGGGCGGAGCGTTGACGACCGGCGATGGTTCCGGTATAAGCGATCGCGTTTCGGCCCGAGCCTTGTTCCGGTGAGGGGGCAGTCGATGACGCGGAGGTACGGACGATCGAGAGCAGGCGCCGAGCTCGCGACGGCTCTGCTCGTTGCGATCGTCGTCATCGCCGGGTCGGAGGTCGCGAGCGGCGATACCGGGTTCGGTGAAGTGACGCTCTCGTGGAGCGATCCCGACACCGACGGCGACGTCGACGACACGAGGTCGTTCACGTCGTGCGACGGCGCGACGTGGGCCTCGCCAGGGTCCAGTGTCTTCCTTGCAGTCAGTCTTGCTCGGGACAGGTTCGGTTGTGCCGATGCGTCGGCGCGGTTGGCCACGGGCACGATCCCGCGGGCGCCGCCTGTCCTGTCACGATCGGTACCCGTCTTCCTTGCACGACTGACATACCGCCGCCTGCCGTGATCATCACTTCTGTGCTGCTCGATTCACGACTGCCGGGGCAAAGCCCGGCCACCATCCCGCGAAGGGAGGTGAGACGTCCGCGTATCCGCTGACACGGGCGGTGCTTGGCAATGATCGACCTGTCGAGGGGAGGAATCCATGGAGCGAACGGTCCGGACCATGGTTGCGATGGTCGCCGGCCTCATCACGATTGGCCTTGCCGTCAGCCAGACGTCGGCCCAGGAGAAGCACAAGTACTCGTTCGTTTCCCCGCCGGGCGTCTCGACCTACACCCAGCAGCACGAGATCGAGGTGGGAGACGTCCCCGGCCACAAGGTTCGTATCTTCGAGATCCGCGCCAAATTCGCAAACGAGGCGCCGCGCTACGCCGGCGCGAAGGCCGTCGAGGGCTGGACCCGAGCGATGTCCGACCTCACCAACGGAAGCGGGCGCTCGTCCGGCTACGGGATCACCACCCTCGAGAGCGGAGACAGGATCTTCAGCCGGTTCGAGACGCTCGTTCAGACCGTCGTGGAGAGCGACGGCTCGCGAAAGTCCAGCTACACGACGGTTACGACGCTGACCGGGGGAACCGGGAAATTCAGTACGATCCGCGGCACCTTGCGCGGCGCGGGCACGACCGACTTCAAGAGCGGGCTGAGCGGCGTGAAGACCGAGGGGGAGTACTGGTTCGAGAAGTGATGTGCCTTCAGTGAGCCATTGCCGGCGCGGCGCGGCTGAAGCGAAGCCGCGCCGCATGACACGCCTGTCGGTCTGGCGGGTGTTCCTCAGTCCGACGCGACCAACGCGAGCACGGCAAAGGTCGTCGCCGCGTCGGACATGAACATCCGGCGCCAGGGTTCGCCTTCCTTGCCACCGTGTTCACGGTCGATGTTCAGCGAGTACGCGCGCCAGGCGCGATATGTGCGTTGACCGATCTGGATGTCCTGCTGATTGGCCTTGAGCCACTGCAGGCCTTTTTTCACCACCGCATGATCGCCCGGCAGGCCCGCCTTGCGGAGCGTGTACACGATCAGCCCGGTCGCGTAGCCATCCGACTGCGCGAGCAGCGAGGCGTCCGGCGTCCCGGGCGGCCGCCGCCGGTCGCCCCACCGCCATGGACCCAGCGTTTGCAGGGACCAGCCCCCGTCGTTCTGCTGTCGCCGCTGGATCTCCGCGATCAGCGCCTCCTGCTGTCCGCTCGTCAGCAGGTCCTTCAGCCGGGTCGACGCCAGCAAGAGCGCCACCTGGTTGAGCAGGCTTTGCGCCGCGCGCCGCTCCTTCAGATAGCCGCGCAGCCTGTCGAGACCGACGGTCGCGTCGGTGGCGTGGCTGGTGGCGTAGGCCGGAGCGGTTCCGACGGCCAGCGCCGCGAGCGTGGCGCCGTAGTACGCGGCGTCGGCGCTCTCGAACGGCTCGAGCCCGAAATCGAGCCAGTCCCACGCCCCGTCGGCCCGCTGCGTCTCCCACAATCGTCGGAGCGCTCTTCGGGTCGGTTCAGTGGGCTCTCGCCGATTTTGCTCGGCGTCTGCGCTCGCAAGGACCAGGGCGTTGATGACGGCTTCGGT
>QHSB01000113.1 GCA_003220335.1 Candidatus Rokuibacteriota bacterium | reverse complement strand
GGGGGCGCCCACGGCGTCGTACACGGCCAGCGTCCGCGCCATCGCCGCGTCCATCGAGTGCTGCGTGAGCACCAGGGCCTGGCCGCGCCGCGCCAGCGCGCGCGCCCGCTCGGGATCGCGCAGGAAGTCGAGGATGGCGCCGGCCAGCGCGGCGGCGTCGGCGGGCGGCACCAGCCGGCCCGTCTCGCCGTCACGGACCAGCTCGGGGGTGCCGCCCACGGTGGTGCCGACGACCGGCGTGCCGACGGCCAGCGCCTGCGGGATCACCTGCGACATCGCCTCCGACTTGAGCGAGGGCAGGACCAGCACGTCCAGCGCGGCCATGATCTCGGGCACGTCGCGCCGAAAGCCGGTCATCACCACGCGCGGCTCGAGGCCCATCTCCTTGACCCGGCGCTGCACGTCGTCGAAGCCGATGCCGTCGCCGACGATCAGGAAGCGCGCGTCGGGGCGCTCGGCCAGCACCACGCGCGCGGCCTCGAGGAAATACGCGTGGCCCTTGCTGCCGCGGATGTTGGCGACGAGGCCGACGGCGGGGCCGCGCAGTCCGAGCTCCGCGCGCACGCCGGCGCCCGAGACGTTCGGATGGAAGCGCGCGGTGTCGAGGCCGGGGCCGATGGCGACCACGCGGTCGGCGGGCACGCCGGCGCCGCGCACGATGGCCGCCACCGCCTCGCCGCTGGTGATCACGCGGTCGGCAAGCCGGTAGACGAGCGCGCGGCGCCGAGGAATCGGGATGGTGACGTGACGGCTGCGGACGACGGGGATGGCGAGCGAGCGCGCGGCGAGGCCCGCCACCCACGCGTCCACGGACGAATGAGTGTGGACGAGGCCGACGTCGTGGGCGCGGATCAGCCGACGCAGCGCCGCGACCGCGGCGAGATCCCAGGCGCCGCGCATGCGCACGGCGAGCGTGGGCACGCTCGCGCGCTCGGCCTCGGCGAGCAGGCGAGCGCCGGGTTGGCCGACGATCGTCGCGGGCCAGCCGTGCGCGATCAGCCAGCGCGACTCAGCGATGATTCGCATCTCCTGCCCACCGAACCCGACTGACGATTCGGTGTGCAGGACGGTTGCAGGACGATGAGCGGAGCCGGAGGCCATCGAGAACAGGCCACCCACGGCCCGAGCCGGCCTCACGGCTCCGCTACAACTAAATTACCAGCGGCCGCCGCCGCCGCCGCGGCTGCCACCGCCGCCGCCACCGTACCCGCCGCCCGGACGGCCACCGCCGCCGCCACGGCCACCGAAGCCGCCGCGGCCGCCGCCGCCGCCGCCGCCGGCGCCGGGGCTCTTGGCCTTCTCGACCTGGATGGTGCGGCCGTCCAGGCTTGTGCCGTTGAGCTTGCTGATCGCCGACTCGGCTTCCTCGTTCGTCGCCATCTCGACGAAACCGAAGCCGCGGGAGCGGCCGGTATCGCGATCGGTGACGACGCTCGCGGACTCGACGTTGCCGCACGCGGCGAACGCTTCCCGCAGACGATCGGTGGATGTGGAGAAGGAGAGGCCGCCGACGAAGAGTTTCACAGCCATGGGGAGTGCTCCTTGTGGCCTTCCGACCTGTGCTCACGATCCCTGGACTCGGAAGGAGAACCGGGACGCGGCCTGAGCCCGCGGGCGGGGGTTCACGGCGAACCGGCGACCGCACCAGACGGGTAAAGTATACATGCCGTGATCAACGATTTCATCGAGCAGTTCACCTACCTCGGGATCTTCGCCGTCCTCTTCCTCGGCGGCCTCGGCGCGCCCATCCCCGAAGAGCTGCCGATCCTTGCCGCCGGGGCGCTGGCTCACGAGGGGTACATGCGGTGGTGGGTGGCGCTGCCCGTCTGCCTCGCCGGCGTGCTGTCCGGCGACTCGGTGCTCTACTGGGTCGGCTACCACTGGGGCGAGCGCATCCTCGAGTGGTCCATCGTGCGGCGGGTGCTGACGCCGACGCGCGAGCACGTGTTGATCGACGCCTATCGGCGCCACGCGGCGAAGACCGTCTTCACCGCGCGCCACGTGATGGGGCTGCGCGCGGCGGCCTTCCTCACCGCCGGCATCGCGCGCGTGCCGTTCTGGAAGTTCATCCTCGTCGACGCGGGGGCCGCGCTGCTCGGGGTGCCCACGGGCTTCGCGCTCGCCTACTTCTTCACCGATCAGGTCCACGAGATCCTCCGCGACGTCCGCCGTGTCGAGCGCTGGCTCACGCTGCTCGCCCTCGTCGCGCTGGCCGCGTGGATTGCCGTGCTCGCGTGGCGCAAGAGCCGCGCCGTCGAGCAGGGGGTCGACGACGGCGTGCTATAGTCGGCGCGGGTGGCGACGGTGACGGCGGAGCGCAAGCCCTGGCACGCGATCTTCACGCTGCTGGAGCGCGATGAGCGGGTGTTCGCCGTCCTGCTCGCAGTCGCGATGGTCGGCGGCCTCGCCACGCTCGGCCTCGTTCCGCTCCGGCCGCGCCAGCGCATCGACCTCTTCGCCCTCGTCGTCTGGTTCGCCCTCTACAAGCTCGGCATCTTCGCGCTGGTCACCGTGCAGCCGCGCGCCACGCGCGCCATCTTCCTCGGCGCGCTGGCCATCGACCTGCTCCTCGTCTTCGTCCTGGTGCTGCTGACCGGCGGCGGCGAGAGCCTCTTCTACCTGCTCTTCTTCCCGCTCGTGTCGGTCAATGCGTACTACTTCGGACCGTGGATCGCCTTCGTGACCGCGCTCGCCGCCGGCAGCCTGATGGCGGCCGCGGCCTCCCTGGCGCCGCCGTGGATCGGCTGGACCGGCGTCACGCTCCTCGTGGTGCTCTTCGGCCTGCCCGCGGTGATCGTCGGCATCGTCGCCGACCGCGAGCGCCGGGCGCGCGGCGAGGTGGAGGGCCTGCTGAGCCGCCTGCAGGCCGCGCAGCAGGAGCTGCTCGTGTCCGAGCGCATGGCCACGGTGGGCCGGCTCTCGCTCAAGGTCGCGCACGAGGTGCGCAATCCCATCAGCGCCATCGAGCTGAACGCCGAGATGCTCGGCGACATCGTGCGCGGCCGCACGGGCACCGACATGGTCGAGGCCGGCGGTCTCGTCACCGCCATCCGCGACCAGGTCAACACCCTCGACGCGCTCACCGAGGAGTACCTGGCGTTCGCGCGCTTCCCCCAGGCGCACTTCGAGGAGGAGTCGGTCAACCACCTCGTGGAGGAGCTGGCGGCCTTCGTGCGTCCCGTCGCCGACCGCCAGGGCCTCAGCATGCACGTGGAGACGGATCCCGCCGTCCCCATGATGGAGATCGATCGCGCGCTGCTGCGCCAGGCCATCCTCAACCTCGTCAAGAATGGCCTCGAGGCGCTCTCGCGCGGCGGCGCGCTGACCATCAGCAGCCGCGCCGTCGGCGACGCCGTCGAGATCGCCGTGACCGACACCGGCCCCGGCATCTCGCCCGATGTCGGCGACCGCCTCTTCGAGCAATTCTTCACGACGAAGCCCCAGGGCACGGGACTCGGGCTCTCGATCTCGCGGCAGATCATCGAGGAGCACCGCGGTGAGCTGCGCTGGGCCAATCGCCCGGGCGGCGGCGCCGTGTTCACCATCCGGCTGCCCGTGAAGGTCGCGCATGCCTGATCGCACGCTGCTCGTCGCCGACGACGATCCGGGGCTGCGCGAGAGCCTCGAGCGCACGCTGACGCGCGAGGGGTACCGCGTGCTGCTCGCCTCCGACGGCCGCGCCGCCCTCGAGCGCCTGCAGGACGGGGCGATCGACCTCATCGTCACCGACCTCAAGATGCCCGGCCTCACCGGGCTGGAGCTGCTGCGGGCGGCCAAGGCCATCGCGCCGGACGTGGACGTCATCCTCCTCACCGCCTTCGGCACCGTCGAGGAGGCGGTGAAGGCGATGAAGGACGGCGCCTACGACTTCCTCACCAAGCCCTTCCGCCGCGAGCAGCTGCTCAAGCTGATCGACAAGGCGCTCGAGCGCCGCGAGCTGATCGAGCGGAACAAGGTGCTGCAGCAGCGCCTGGACGACCTGCTGCGCCAGGGCGCGATCGTCGGCGCCAGCCCGGCCTTCCGCCGCATGATGATGCTCGTCGAGCAGGTGGCGTCGTCGTCGGCCACCGTGCTCATCCAGGGCGAGAGCGGCACCGGCAAGGAGCTGGTGGCGCGCGCCATCCACGAGCGCTCGGCGCGCGCCGGCAAGCCGTTCGTCGCCGTCAACTGCGCGGCGCTGCCGGAGACGCTGCTGGAGTCCGAGCTGTTCGGCTACGAGCGCGGCGCCTTCACCGGCGCCGCCGGCCGCAAGGAGGGACGCTTCGAGCTGGCTGACGGCGGCACCCTCTTCCTGGACGAGGTGGCCGATCTCTCGGCGGTGACGCAGCCGAAGATCCTGCGCGTGCTACAGGAGGGGGAGTTCGACCGCCTCGGGGCGACGCGCGGCATCAAGGTGGACGTACGCCTGGTCGCCGCCTCCAACCAGGACCTCGTGCAGATGGTCAAGGAGCGGCGCTTCCGCGAGGACCTCTTCTACCGGCTCAACGTCATCACCGTGCACGTGCCGCCGCTGCGCGAGCGCCGCGAGGACATCCCGATGCTGGCCCAGCATTTCCTGCGCGTGTACGCGGCCAAGAATAACCGCCGTCTCGACGGCCTCAGCGACGACGCCCTCAAGCGGCTGGAGGCCTGGGCGTGGCCGGGCAACGTCCGCGAGCTGGAGAACGTCATCGAGCGCGGCGTGGTGCTGGCGCGCGGCACCCAGGTGGACATCGACGACCTGCCGCCCGAGATCGCCGGCGCCACCCCGCTGCCCGAGGGCGTGGTGTCGGTGCGCATCGGCACGCCGCTCGCCGAGGTCGAGCAGCGGCTGCTCGACGCGACGCTGGCCGCCACCGGCGGCAACAAGACGCTCGCCGCCAAGCTGCTCGGCATCGACGTGCGCACGGTCGCGCGCAAGCTGGAGCGCTGGGAGGAGGAGCGGAGCGCGGACGAGCCGCCGCCGGCCCCGGCGCCGGAGCAGAGCTCCTAGCGCTCGTGCCCGACCCGATGGCGCCGTCGGTTATCCTGCAACCATGAAGGTTCTCCAGCTCACCCGCGAGTACCCGCCCCACATCTACGGCGGCGCCGGTGTCGTCGTGGACCAGCTGACCCAGGCCCTGAAGACGCGCATGAAGGTCGAGGTGCGCTGCTTCGGCGCGCGCGAGCCGACGCAGGACGGCGTCGTCGTGCGCGGCTACACGGCGTGGGAGCGGCTCAAGGCGGACAAGGGCGGCGAGCCGCGCTTCGCGCCGGCGCTGGAGACGCTGTCGATCGGGCTCGCGATGGCGCGTGATCCGGTGGACGCCGACGTCGCCCACGCCCACACCTGGTACGCGGACATGGCCGGGCTCTGGATCCGCACGCTGCATCGCATCCCGCTCGTCGTCACGCTGCACAGCATGGAGCCGCTGCGCCCGTGGAAGGCCGACCAGCTCGGCTCGGGCTACCTGCTCTCGTCGTGGATCGAGAAGACGACGGTGGAGGCGGCGGACCGCGTCATCGCGGTCTCGAACAAGATGCGCGACGACATCCTCGCGCACTTCGAGGCCGATCCCGCGCGCGTCGTGGTGATCCACAACGGCATCGACCCCGACCGCTTCCGCCGCACCGACGCGCGTGAGCACCTTGACCGGCTCGGCGTGACGTCGCCCTACGTGCTCTTCGTGGGGCGCATCACCGATCAGAAGGGCATCTTTCATCTCATCGAGGCCGCCGGCCATCTGCCGGCCGGTGTGCAGGTGGTGGTGTGCGCGTCCGCGCCCGACACGCCGGAGATCGAAGAGCGGCTGCGGCGCGCCGTGGCCGCGCTGCCGAACGTGCTCTGGATCAACGAGATGGTGAAGCACGAGGTCGTGACGCAGCTCTACAGCCACGCCGCGGTGTTCTGCTGTCCGTCGGTGTACGAGCCGTTCGGTATCATCAATCTCGAGGCCATGGCGTGCGAGACGCCGGTCGTGGCCTCTGCCGTCGGCGGCATCCTCGAGGTCGTGGTGGACGGCGAGACCGGCATCCTCGTGCCGCCGGCGAAGCCCGACGCGCTGGCCGCCGCGCTCACCCGCCTGCTGAACGATCCGGAGGCCCGCCGGCGCATGGGGCAGGCCGGGCGCAAGCGCGTCGAGGCGCACTTCTCCTGGGCGAGCGTGGCCGAGCGGACCGAGCGCGTCTACGCCGACGCCATCGCCGACTTCAAGAAGTCCGCGGGCGACTAGCGCGCGGTGCTCGACGCCCTGCGCGGCTTCGTCTTCGACCTCGACGGCTGCGTCTGGCAGGGCGAGCGGCTCAACCCCGGCGCGGCCGAGACGCTGGCCGCGCTGCACCGTGCCGGCCGTGGCATCGCCTACCTCACCAACAACTCACGCGCGCGCGGCGCCGACGTCGGCGCCAAGCTTCGACGGCTCGGCGTGACCCCCAGCGAGCCGGCGCTCACGCCGCTCGAGATCCTCGGCGACGTCGTGCGCGAGCGCTGGAGCCGCTCGCGCGTGCTCGTGATGGGCGCCCCCGAGCTGGCGGCCGTGGTGCGGGAGGCGGGCCACGCGCTGGTGGACGTCAAGGCGTGGCGCGAGGCGACCGTCGTCGCCGTCGGCAACGACTTCGACCTGACCTACGAGCGTCTCACCGTCGCCGCGCGCGCCGCGGCCGCCGGCGCGCCCGTGGTGACGCCGAATGTGGATCCGCGGCTGCCGCTCGAGGACGGCGACTTCCTGCCGGGCTGCGGCGCCATCGTGGCCGCCGTGTGCGTGGCCGCCGGCGTGCAGCCGATCGTCGTCGGCAAGCCCGAGCCCCCGCTCTTTCGCATGGCGCTGGCGCGCCTGGGCCTGCGGCCGCACGAGACGGCCATGGTGGGCGACAGCGTGACCTCCGACGTGGCCGGCGGCCGCGCCGTCGGCATGCCCACCGTGCTCTACGCTCCCGAGGGCGCGCCGCCCGACGCGGCCGATGTCGTGGTGCGCTCCTTCGCCGAGCTCGCGCGCCTCGCCGGCGTCGCGGCTTAGGATGGGGGGCCCCGAAATGGCCCCCCAAACCCCCCGACGTTCGGAGCGCCCCGGCACAGCCGGGTCGCTCTAAACCCCACACGCTCGGGAAGCCCGGCCAAGCCGTGGCACCCCTCGATACTCCGCCAGGCTCTCAGCGAATCGGGTCAAGCCGCTTTGCACGCGAGGGCCGAGAGCGACGATCCGACGAGCACGCGCCCATGCGTCGCGGCCCCGGTGCCGCGCGCGCAGGCGTGCACCAGCCGCTTGGCCGCGTCTACCGCCGCCTCGCCCGGGCGCGAGCGGACCCGGTACGGGTCGCCGGCCGAGGGCCGGCTGTTCCAGAGCCGGACCTCGACGAAGCCGGCGCGCGCGAGGGCCGTGGCCAGGGTGGTCGAGCTCCACAGCACGGGTTGGAAGTAGTAGGCGTTACCGAGCAGGCGCGCGAGCGGACGGCACCACGCCAGGCGCCGGCGCCAGTGATACGCGGCCAGCTGGAAGCGCTCGTTCGGCGTGCGGATGAAGACGTGGCCACCCGGCGCCAGCACGCGATGCACGTCGCGCAGGGTCTCGATGGGGCGCTCGAGGAACTCGACGACGTTCCAGAGCGTGACCGCGTCGAAGTCTCCGGCCGACAGGCCCTCCCAGTCGGTGCGTGCGTCGAGGCCGCGCTCTCGCGCCAGCGCCGCCGCGCGTGCCGAGAGGTCGATGCCGGTCGGCTGCCAGCCTCGGGCACGCGCGAGCGCCAGGAAGTCGCCGGTGCCGCAGCCGACGTCGAGCAGCCGCGCACCGGCTTCGGGCCGAACGCGCTCGAAGAAGTCCCCGAAGACCGCGAGGCGGCGCCCCTCCATGCGTGCCACGACCGCCCCGCGCTCGTAGACGGAGTCGTACTCGCTACGCACGACCTCGGTGCGTTGCGGCGGGTCGGAGTAGACGAGGGCACAGGCGCCGCAGCGCACCAGGCGCGCCCGAGGACTCGCCGCGATCTGGGCGGCGGCCGCGTGGGCGCAAACCGGACAGCCCAATGACGTCAGGCGAGCTCGAGGTTCGAGGTCGGCGCCGCGCGCAGGCGGAAGCGCGGCACGGCGCGCAGCACGCCCTGCAGGCGGACGGCGCAGCGCCGCGCGTTGCGCAGCGCCCAGCCCTCGAGCCAGCGCGCGACGCGGTAGGTGACGGGCGCGTAGACGCGGTCGTAGTAGCCGGCGTAGAGACAGAACTTCGCGCCGAGCTCCGTCTTGAACCGGTAGATGCCGTAATTCGGGTGCGTCGGGGATGGCGGAATCCCCGTGCAGCTCGAGCCGAGGTCCAGCACGCGGGAGCCGGCGGCGCGCGCCCAGCGGATCCACTCCCAGTGCATGAGGTCGCCCACGGGTGCCGAGCGCGCGGCCGACGTGGTGATCGCGTAGAGCAGGTGGGCCGTGCCACCGAAGCGCACGCCGACGAGGGCGCCTGCCAGCTGGCCGTTGACGCGGCCCAGGGCGGTGGCGATGCCTTCGTCGCGGTCGAACAGCCCGTGCAGCGTCTCGAAGTACGCCTCGGACGGCACCGGTAGCGGCTCGCGTCCGGCGCGCTCGTGCAGGAGGCCGCGCAGGGTCTGCAGCGGGGCGACGCCGCGGGCGACGTCGACGGTGACGCCCTTCTTGGCGGCGGTGGAGAGGTGCTGGCGCCGCTTGCCCGTCATGCGGGCGAGCAGGTCGCGCTCGTCGCCCTCGAGAGAAAGCCGCATCACGTTGCGCGGCGTGTTCCAGAGCGACCACAGATCGCCCAGCCGCCGGAACCCGCGCGCCTCCAGCGGCGTCCAGCTCACGGCATCCTCGACGAGCACCGCGGGACTCGCGCGCACGACGAACGCGCCGGTGCGCTCGCGCGCGACGTCGGCCAGCGCGGCGGCGGCGTCCCACATGTCGTTGCGCTCGGGGTCGACCAGCGGCCCGCGCGGGGCGTAGGCGACGACGCCGAGACCGGGCACGCGCCGCGCGAGGACGGCCGCGGCGGCCACGCACTCACCGCCGGCGAAGGCGGCCAGGCGCAGCGGCGTCCAGCCCTGCCAGGAGCGCAGCTCGCCCCACTCCCAGGAGTGGCGCGCGTCACACGCGCGGAACTCGCGGACGAGCGCGTTCCATTCGTCGCGCCGCTCGACGGCACGCACGCGCGCGGCGATCTCCGTCCCCCGGACCACCGGCATGTCAGCGCTCCAGCTGGTAGCCCAGCCGCCGCCAGCCCTCGAGGCCGCCCTCGAGCACGTAGATTTCGCCGGCGCGCCGGGCGCGGATGAAATGATAGGCGCCGAACAGCCGTTCGATCGGACCGTCGCCGTAGAGGATGATGAGGCCGCCGCGCGGCAGCTCCTCCAGGCGGGAGGTGAGCGTCGAAAGCGGCAGCGAGCGCGCGCCGGGCAAGCGGCCCGCGCGAAAGTCGTCTTCCGACCGTAGATCGATCGGCGCCACGCCCCCGCGCTCCATCAGCGTCCGCGCGTACTCCGCATCGACGGTCAGCACCGGGCCGAAGCGCGCGTGGTCGGCGCGCGCGGGCAAGGCAAGCGCGAGAGCGACGACGAGCAGCGCCACGCCTGGGATGTATTTCATGGGTTCGCCACCGTGACCGTGACGCTGCCGCTCCCCGTCGCGCCCGCGCTGTCGCGCACGGTCACCGTGAGGGTCTTCGTGCCGTTCGTGCCATTGGTGGTGACCCACGGCAGCGACGCGGGGCGGTCGCCGTTGCTCTCGTTCCAGACCTGCGTGCCGTTGGCGGTCATCGTGTACGTCTTGTTGCCGGCCGCGGCGCCGTCCACCCAGATGGTGACCCACACCGTGCCGCTGACCGTCGCCCCCGGGCTCGGCGTGGTCACGGCGACGCTCAGCGTGCCGCCGCTGCTCACGGTCACCGTGATGCCGGCCGTGGCGGTGGCGCCGGTGTTGTCACGCACGGTGAGGCCGAGCGTGTGGCTGCCGGCGGCGTACGCGCCCGTGTTCCACCCGTACGTGGTCGAGGCGCCCGATGCGACCTGGGTGCCGTCGATCATCAGCGTGTAGGTGTAGGGCGCCGTGCCGCCACCGGCGGCCATCGTCACCGTGACGGTGCCGCTGACGGTCGCGCCCTGCGTCGGGCTGGTGAACGACGCGGTCAGCGGCGTCCCGTTCTGGACGGTGACGGTGCGGGAGGCGGTGGCGGTGGCGCCGGTGTTGTCACGCACGGTGAGGCCGAGCGTGTGGTTGCCACGGCTATACCCCGTCGTGGTCCACGAGTAAGTGTTCGACGCGCCCGACGCCACCTGGGTGCCGTCGATGGTGAGCGTGTAGGTGTAGGGCGCGGTCCCGCCGCTCGCTGTCATGCCCACCGTGACGCTGCCGCTGACCGTCGCGCCCTGCGCCGGCGTCGAGAAGCCCGCGGTGAGCTGTGAGGAGCCGTTCTGGACGGTGACCGGGATGCTGCCGGTCCCGGTGTTGTTGCTCGCGTCGCGCACCGATGCCGTGAGCGTGGTCGGCCCATCCGGCGTGCCGGTCGTGATCCACGGCATGCTGATGGGGCCGTTGGAGGTGTCGTTCGTCGTCGCCACGGTCTGGCCGGCCGCGCTCAGCGTGAACGTCTTCGTGCCGGCCGCGGCATTCTCGATCCAGATGGTGACCCACTGCGTTCCGCTGACGGTCGCACCGCTCGACGGCTGCGTGATGAACACGCTGATCGTCCCGAGATTGTTCTGGACGGTAACGGTGCGGGTGGCGGTGGCGGTGGTGCCGACGTTGTCACGCACGGTGAGGCCCAGCGTGTGGGGGGCGTTGCTATACCCGTTC
>QHSB01000454.1 GCA_003220335.1 Candidatus Rokuibacteriota bacterium | reverse complement strand
TTCGGCATGCAGATGCCGAACAGCGCGAAGGTCGTGCCGAGCCGATCGACGCCGGTGTTGTGGCGGACGGCGGAGGCGATGGCGACGGGAAAGGCGATGGTCAGCGCGATGGCCATGGCCAGCAGCGCCAGCTGCAGGCTCGGCCGGATGCGGCGGCTCACGTTCTCGAGGACGGGCTCGCCGTTGCGGATCGAGCGGCCGAGATCGCCGCGCAGGAGTCGGCCCATCCACGCCGCGTACTGCTCGGCGATCGGCCGGTCGAGCCCCAGCTCGCGGCGCAGGCTCTCCTTCGTGCTCGCGTCCGCCGACTCCGCCATCATGGCGTCGACCGGATCGCCCGGCGTGAGGTGCAGCAGCGCGAACACGCCCGCCGTGACGAGGAGCAGGACGGGGACGGTGGCGAGCAGCCGGCGGAGGACTACTTCAGCCACACGTCCTTGAAGCGCATCATGCCGTCGGGGATCGCCTCGTAGCCCTGCACGCGCTGGCTGAACGCCTTGGGCTCGATCGGGTGCACGATGAAGATCATCGGCAGCTCGTCCTGGAGGATCTTCGTGATCTCGCTGAAGATCTTCTTGCGCTCGGCCTGGGCGCTGACCTCGCGCGAGCGGTCGAGCAGTGCGTCGAGCGGCGGGTGGGAAATGCCCGACCAGTTGAACGAGGTGCCCGGCGTGGTCTTGAAGAACTGATAGACGTTGCCGTCCGGGTCGGGGCGGCCGCTCCACTGGAAGCTGATCATCTCGAAGTTCTTCGCGTTGCCGTCGGAGATCAGGGTGGAGGCGTCGACCAGCCTGATCTTCATCGTGATGCCCGCCTCGCGCAGCTGGGCCTGGATGACCTCGGCCTCCTGCACGCTGAGGGGGATATTGTTGGTCGTCATCGTGAACTCGAAGCCGCCGGGCTTGCCACCCTCGGCCAGCCTGGTCTTCACCTTTGCGAGGTCGCGCTTAATGGGCGGAATCGCCTTGTCGTACGCCCACGACGTCGGCGGGATCGGCCCGTTGGCCGGATAGCCGACGTTGAGCCACACACCCTTCACGATCTGCTCGAGGTCGATCGCGTAGGCGACGGCCTGGCGCAGCGCCTTCACGTTGAAGGGCGGACGGCCGTGGTTGAGCTGGTAGGCGAAGTCCGCGAGCGACGGCACGTCGACGACCATGACGTTCTTGTCGGTCTTGACGGCGGCGACGTCGCGGGGCTGGACGTAGTCGATCACGTCGATCTCGCCGCCCTGCAGACTCTGCAGCTTCACCGTGTCGTCGGGGATCGGCCGGTAGCGCACGCGCTCGAGATACGGCCCGCCCTGCTTGTTCCAGTAGCTCTCGTTGCGCTTGATCAGCAGGTGGTCGTCCTTGACCCACTCCACGAATTCGAAGGGGCCGGTGCCGGCGCCCTTGGCGTTGCGTCCCAGCTCCACGCCGCGCTCCTGGACAACCTTCGGGGAAATCATCATGCCGGCGCGATCGGTGAGCGTAGCGAGCAGGCTCGCGTCGGCCTTCTTGAGATTGACCTTGATGGTGGCGGCGTCGACGACCTCCACCGTGTCGATGTTGGCGACCTCGCCCTTGCGAATGGACTTTGGCTCCGTCTTCATCCGGTCGAAGTTGAACTTCGCGGCCTCCGCGTTGAAGTCGGTGCCGTCGTGGAACTTGACGCCGCGGCGCAGCTTGAAGACGAGCGTCTTCGGATCGGGCTGCGACCACGACTCCGCCAGCCCGGGCTTGATCCCGAGCCGCGTGTCCAGCGTGACCAGCGGCTCGTAGATGTTGTGGTAGACCTGCCGGTCGACCTTGCTGCCCGAGAGGTGCGGGTCCATCGTCGCCGCCTCGATGTAGAAGCCGACCCGCAGCGTGCCGCCCTTCTTCGGCGCATCGGCGGCGGCGGCCGCGCCGGGCCGGAGGCCGACCACCGCCGCGCCCGAGGCGACGGCGCACGATTTCACGAAGTCGCGACGCGTGACCATGAGCTCTCCTTGTGTGCAGCGCGGCGGTTGCCGCGCCTCGGCGATCTCGAGGAGCGCCGCTTCGGCCCGCGCGTGGGCGTGGACCGAATTTTGAAGGCCCTCGACCGCCTCAAGCTCAAGGCGAGCTTCTACATCCCGGGCTGGACGGTGGTGAACCACCTCGCGCCGTGCAAGCGCATCCGCGACGCCGGCCACGAGATCGGCGCCCACGGCAACGTGCACGAGGCCGTCGGCATGCTGGACGAGACCCAGGAAAAGCGGGTGATGGCCGAGCAGCTCGCCATCCTCAAGGATGAGCTCGGCGTGAAGCCCGCGGGCTATCGCTCGCCCTCGTGGGACGTCAACGTGTGGACGCCGGCGCTGCTCAAGCGCAACGGCTTCCTCTACGACAGCTCGCTCATGGGCAACGACATCCCCTACGACATCGACACGCCCGAAGGCCCGCTGACCGAGGTGCCCGTGCAGTGGATCATGGACGACGCCCCGCTCTTCCGGCACGTCTACGGCGCGGGCAACGTCATCGCCGACCCCGCGCGCGTGTTCAATCTCTGGAGCACGGAGTTTGCGGCCATGCACCGGGAGCAGGCCTGTTTCGTGCTGACGTGCCACCCGTTCATCAGCGGGCGCGCCTCGCGCGTGCAATTGATCGAGGACCTCGTGAAGTTCATGCGCAAGTCCAAGGGCGTCTGGTTCGCGACGTGCGAAGAGATCGCGCGCTGGCACGAGTCGCAGCGCGGCGGCGCCAAGCGCCGGTAGGAGGTCGCCATGCGTCTGTCCGATCGCGTCGTCATCGTCACGGGTGCCGGCCGTGGCATCGGCCGCGCCTACGCGCTGGGCCTCGCCGCCGAGGGCGCGCGGGTCGTCGCCGCCGACGTCCTCGACTGCAAGCCCGTGGGCACGGAGATCGAGACGCGCGGCGGGCAGGCGCTCGCCGTGGCCTGCGATGTCTCGCGCGAGGCCGACACGCAGCGGCTGGCCACCGAGACCCTCGCGCGCTTCGGGCGCATCGACGCCCTCGTGAACAACGCGGCGCTCTACGGCAACCTCAAGCGCCGCCCGTTCATGGAGATCCCCGTCGAGGAGTGGGACCAGGTGATGGCCGTGAACCTCCGCGGGCTCTTCCTGTGCTCGCGCGCGGTGTTCCCCGCCATGAAGGCCCAGGGCAAGGGCGTGATCGTCAACATCTCCTCGTCCACGTTCTTCAAGGGCGTCCCGGACTACATCCACTACACGACGTCCAAGGGCGGCGTGGTCGGCTTCACGCGCTCGCTGGCGCGGGAGCTGGGGCCGCACGGCATCCGCGTCAACGCGCTGGCGCCCGGCTTCACGCTGTCCGGCGAAAACGAGAAGAACATCTCGGAGGAGCGCAAGCGCTTCAACCTCGAGTCGCGCATGCTCAAGCGCGCCGAGATGCCCGAGGACCTCGTGGGGACGCTGGTCTATCTCGTCTCCGACGACAGCGCGTTCATGTCCGGCCAGACACTGCTCGTGGACGGTGGTGGGAGCGTTCATTGAGCGCGCCGGCGTTCGACTTCAAGGACCACGTCGTCGTCGTCACCGGTGCGGGCGCCGGCATCGGCGAGGGGATCGCGCAGGCCTTCCACGCCGCGGGCGCGCGCGTGGCCCTGGGCGACCTGCGCGAGGCGCCGCTGAAGCAGGCGGCCGGGACGCTCGGCGCCGAGCGCGTGTTCGCGCAAGCCGTGGACGTGCGCGACGAGGGCTCGGTGGCCTCGTTCGTGGCCGCCGCGGAAAAGCAGCTCGGCGGCGTCAGCGTGCTGGTGGCCAACGCCGGGATCTACCCGAACACGCCCGTGGTCGACATGGACGTCGAGGAGTGGGACCGCGTGATGGAGACCAACGTGCGCGGCGTGTTCCTCACCTGCCGCGCCGCCGCGCGCTCGATGGTCGCGCATGGCACGCCGGGCAAGATCATCACCATCTCCTCCGGCGCCTACGCCAGCGGCCGTCCGGGCGCCGCGCACTACTGCGCGTCCAAGGCCGCCGTCGTGATGTTCACGAAGGTGCTCGCGCTGGAGCTGGCCAAGGCGCGCATCAACGTCAACTGCATCGCCCCGGGCTTCGTGCGGGTGGACAGCGAGGTCTCGCCGCTGACCGAGGAATACGTGACGGCGCTCACTCGCGGCATCCCGTGGGGCCGCCAGGGCACGCCGCGCGACATCGCCAACGCCGCCCTGTTCCTGGCCTCGCCCCTCGCCGACTACGTCACGGGCGAGGTGCTCTCGGTCAACGGCGGCACCTCCGCCGGCCGCTCGCAGCTGCCGCTGAGCACGCCGCCCGGGGCCAGAAAAGAGAGGTCACCATGAGGCTCGCCGGAAAAGTCGCACTCGTCTCGGGCGCCGCCAGCGGCATGGGGCAGAGCGAGGCCACGATCTTCGCGCGCGAAGGGGCGAAGGTCGTCGTGGCCGACATCCTGGAAATGGAAGGCAAGCAGGTCGCCGACAAGATCGCCGCCGGCGGCGGTCAGGCGCGCTTCGTGAAGCTCGACGTGACGAGCGAGGCCGAGTGGGACGCGGCCGTGAAGGCGGCGGTGGGCGCATTCGGCAAGCTCGACGTGCTGGTGAACAACGCCGGCATCAGCGGCACCTACGACACCGACATGCTGAGCAGCGCCGCGTGGGACAAGGTGATGGCCGTGAACGCCAAGGGCGTGTTCCTCGGCATGAAGGCCGCGATCCCGCTCATGAAGAAGGCGGGCGGCGGCGCCATCGTCAACATCTCATCGATCTCGGGCTTCGTGGGCCAGGACGGCGTGCACATGGCCTACAACGCTTCCAAGGGCGCCGTGCGCATCATGACGAAGACGGCGGCCGTACAGCTCGCGGGCGACGGCATTCGCGTCAACTCCGTGCATCCGGGCTTCATGCCGCCCATGCGGACGTCGAAGACGTCG
>QHSB01000453.1 GCA_003220335.1 Candidatus Rokuibacteriota bacterium | reverse complement strand
CGTCGACGCCATGCGGGTCGTCGACGGCAAGATCACTGAGCACTGGGGTGTCGCCACGCTGCTCGACCTGATGCAGCAGCTCGGTGTCGTCCCTCCTCTAGGACGTCAGAGATGACGACACCGATCGCCGAACGGGTGACCGCTGCTCGCACCGTACAGGTAATCGAGTAAGACGCCGACGTGTCTTCCTCTCGGGGGCGTTCCCGCTACTTGCTGCGCCATGCGCAGCCGGGCGCAGATTCGGAGGCTGGCGAGAAGGAGCCTGGCGGCAGCGCCTTCAGCGCCTCTCGACGAAGGTTTGCACAGACGCCGGGATCATTCCCGCCGGCAGCGAAGTGGTCGGTGCCGGCCTCGGCGACGAACACCCAATAGACCGACGCAGCGCCCTCACGACGCGGTAGAACGTCCAGCTGTTGGCAGGGAGCCGAGAGCTGAGACGGAACCGGCACACCACCACGCGTCTCCGATCGTACCCGGCTGTACTCACACGAGGGTCGGTCGGCCGTGTAGCCGATGATCTCGAGGCTCGGCACAGCCCCGGGCGTCCAGCGGTAGCCCCACACTGCGCCGGTCGGGGGATGCGGCGGCGTCGCGCACGCGACGGTCAGCAGCGTCGCGAGTACGACCGTAGCCGCGCGAATCGTACTCAACGGGATGGTCTGAACCGACGAGCGGCCCTCGCGCGACCGCAAGCGAAGGAAGACGGCTCGAGGACGGGGCCGGTCATGTCCGCGGACTGTAGTGACGGCGGCGATGTCGTCGAGCACCAGGGCAGACGCCTAGTGCGTGGTGGTAACCGGCGCACTGGCCCGTCGCTTCTCGCGCTCGCGTAGCGCTTCACCACATGATAGTTGAGGAAGTAGGCCGTCCGGGCCGTGGACTCGCAGCAGAAGTTCGTCAGGGTGCCGCAGATGATGACCGTCTTGACGTCGCGGTCACGCAGGACGTAGTCGAGGTCGGTGCCGGCGAAGGAGTCGTACGCGTGCTTGACGCGGATCACCCGCTCATCGGGGCGCGGGTAGATCTCGTGGTAGACGTCGGCGCCGGCGGTCCCTTCCTTGATCGCACCCGCCGCGATCGGGTCCCAGAACTCGTAGAAGTCGGCGCAGCAGTCGCTGGCGATGTTGTGCGCCGAGTAGATCACCGGGACGCCGAGCGATCGGCACGCCTCGATCGTGCGCTTGACGCGGGGAATCTGCCGGTAGGCCTCGGGCACGCACATGGGATTCTTCGGATTGACGAAGTCTTCCTGCAGGTCGACGACGATGAGGGCGCACTGCTCCCGCTTGATCCGGAATGCCCAGTGCCGGTCCACGTCGTAGTCATGGTCCGCGAACTGGATGAACTGCCGCTCGCCCTCGAAGACACCCGGCGCGCTCAGGACGTCGGCGTCCAGCAGATCTCCGGTCTTGCGTCCGTAGACGTCGAGGAACCCGCGGACGGGATCGGTGAAGTCCTTGCTCGCCATCATGGCCTCCTTCGGGGTTCGTGCGACAGCGGACGCACAAATATCGCTCGCCGGGCCATCCTGTCAAGCGCCCCGGGAACGACGTCGGGCTTGACACGCTGTACCCGGGCTGCTAAAGCTCCGGCGACGCGCGGAGAGCGTACGCCTCGGGCCGCGGACCGGATGTCTCACCAACGTCGTCATAGCCGGCGAGGGAGAACGCGATGGCCAGACAGCTCGATCGACGGAGCTTCCTTCGGACAGCGGCGGTAGTCAGCGGCGCGACCATGGTTCCCGCGATGATCGGGCTCCGGCCCTCCTGGGCGCAAGGCAAGAAGGTGCCGGTGGGAAGCCTGCTCGACAAGACCGGTGGGATCAACATCTACGGGCTTCCCGCCATCGCGGGCACGGAGTACGCGGTCGCCGAGATCAACGCGAAGGGCGGCCTCCTCGGCAAGCAGCTCGAGCTGATCCAGTACGACACGCAGTCGGACATCGCGAACTTCCCGAAGTTCGCCAAGAAGCTGATCCTCGAGGACCAGGTGGCCGTCATCCACGGCGGCATCACGTCGGCCTCGCGCGAGAGCTTCCGCCCC
Organism: Candidatus Rokuibacteriota bacterium; assembly: GCA_003220335.1. GTDB lineage: Bacteria > Methylomirabilota > Methylomirabilia > Rokubacteriales > CSP1-6 > AR12. Next base: position 2,131 of record QHSB01000453.1, on the reverse strand, counting down.
GTGATCGACGAGTACAAGCAGCTCTACTTCTACAACATCATTTACGAGGGCGGCGTGTGCGACAAGTACGTCTTCGTCACGGGCGAGACGCCGACCCAGCAGATGGGGCCGCTCTCGAAGTACGCCCTGAAGAAGTACGGGACGAAGGCATATACCGTCGCCGCCGACTACAACTTCGGTCACATCTCGTGGAAGTGGTGGGACATCTTCTGGCGGAACGGCGGGGGGCTGGAGCCGGTCGCGGGCGGCAAGAAGGGGCAGCACGTGGGCAAGGTGGAGTTCATCCCGCTCGACGTGACGGATTTCAACGCCACCATCAATCGCATCCAGGAGGCGAAGCCCGACGTCCTCATGTCGTTCCTCGTCGGCGGTGCTCACATCAACTTCTATCGGCAGTTCGCGGCGGCGGGCCTCAAGAACAAGATCCCGATCATTTCCACCACCTTCGGCTTCGGCAACGAGCATATCGTGCTCGACGCCAAGGAGGTGGAAGGGCTGGTCGCCTGCTATCCGTACTTCGACGAGGTCGACAACGCGCAGAACCGCGTGTTCAAGGCCGCCATGAAGAAGAAGATGAACAACCCGAACTACTACATCGGCGACGCCGGCGCCGAGAGCTACAACGGCTGGCACTTCTGGGCCAAGGGCGTCCAGAAGGCCGGCAGCTTCGAGCGCGAGGCGGTCACCAAGGCGCTTGAGAGCGGGATCGAGTGGGACTCCCCCATGGGCCGCGTGAAGCTGGACCCCGCCAGCCACCACGTCGTCTTCACCATGCACCTGGCCGCTGTGAACAAGAACCACGGCTGGAACGTCATCGAGAGCTTCCCCAACATCCCGCCAACCGAGACGATGCAGTTGTGTGACCTCATCAAGAACCCGGACCAGCACACGCAGTACCAGCCGAAGTAGCGGCAGGACCTGGACCCAAGCCCGGGCGGCGGCGCCGCCGCCCGGGCCTGTCGATCTCGGAGACGGTGATCATCCTGACCACGGCTGCCCCGCGGGCATGAGCCTCGACACGCTCGGCATCGTCGCGCTGGAGATCCTCAACTCCATCACGATCCTCGTCCTGCTCGCGCTCGGCCTGGCCCTGATCTTCGGCATGATGCGGATCGTCAACCTCGCCCAGGGCGAGTTCTTCACGGCGGGGGCGTTCACGGTGCTGACGGCCGTCCGGTACGCGCACCTGCCGCTGTGGGCCGGGATGCTGCTCGCCCCGCTCGTCGTCGGCGCGCTCGGCATCGCCATCGAGCGGCTCATCATCCGCCGGCTCTACGGTCGACCCCTCGACGTCATGCTCGCGACGTGGGGAGTGAGCCTGTTACTGATCGGCCTCATCACCGTGATCTTCGGCGCGGTGACGCAGGGCATCCCATTCGCCCTCGGCAACTTTCAGGTGGGCCGGTACTCCTATCCGGAATATCGGATCGTCATGACGTCGGTGGCGGCGTCGCTGATGCTCGGGGTCTACCTGCTCTTCCGCTGCACGGCATTCGGCCGGCGCGCCCGCGCCACGATCGCGAACCCCCAGATGGCCTCGGCGGCCGGCATCAACACGCCCCGCATGTTCATGCTCACCTTCGGCCTCGGCGCGGGCCTGGCGGGCGCGGCCGGCGCGATCATGGCGCCCATCGTGGGCGTCGTCCCCACCATGGGCGTGCTCTACGTCGCACGTGCGTTCATCACGGTGGTGGTGGGTGGCCCCGTCGTCCTCCTGGGCACGCTGTCCTCGGCCTCCGTGCTCGGTTTCATCGAGGCGCTGATCTCGCGCTTCTCGCTCTTCAAGATCGGGACGGGGGGACACTGCGCGCCGCCGCCGTGCGAGATCAGCATCGGGGGCTCCGCATTCTTCGGGCAGATCGCGCTGCTGATCTTCGCGATCGTGCTCCTTCGGCTCCTGCCGCAGGGGCTGTCGGGATTCTGGAGGGAGCGCGAATGAGACGCCCGTCCTCGACGGAGGCGCTGGCGGCGCTCCTGCTGCTGCTGCCCTTGCTGGCGGTGCCCTGGGCGTTCAAGCCCTACACGGCGAACGTCCTGGCCGTCTACATGATCTACGGAATCCTCGCGCTGTCGCTCAGCCTCATCTGGGGCTACGCGGGGATCATGAGCTTCGGCCAGACCGCCTTCTTCG
>QHSB01000452.1 GCA_003220335.1 Candidatus Rokuibacteriota bacterium | reverse complement strand
TTGGCGAGCAGCCCGTAGCGCCGCGCCGGGTTCCAGGCGGTCAGCGCCGCCATCCGGTGCAGCGGCAGCCCACGCCGCCGGCCCTCGCTGAACACGCCGGCCAGGAGATACTCGGTGCCTCCGAAGCCCGACTTCGCGAGCCAGATGTCGCCCTGTCCGCCCGGCCCCGCGCCCTTCGTCTCGGCGGCGCAGCAGGCGTGATCGCTGACGATCCAGTCGACCTGGCCCTCGAGGACCGCGCGCCACAGGTATTCCACGTCCTCACGCGGGCGAATCGGCGGGTTCACCTTCGCGTAGGAGGCGCTCGGCGCGTCGACGTCGAGCAGCAGGTGGCCGACGGTCACCTCGCGGCGGAAGTTCACGTGGGGGAACGCGCGCGCCATCGTGAGCGCGCTCTCGAGCGCCTTCCGCGACGACAGGTGCAGCAGGTTCACGTTCACGCACGCCGTCTCGTGCGCGAGATACGCGGCGACCGCGACGGCGAGGCCCTCGGCGTGCGGTGGCCGCGCCGCGCTGTAGGCGGCCAGGCCCGTGAGCGAGGCGTCCTTCTGTACGAGGCGCGTGTAGGCGTTGAGGATATCGGCCATCTCGCAGTGCAGGCTCACGCTGACGTGCTCGGCCAGCCGCGGGTGCGCCGCGCGGATTGCCGCGGCCGCGCGCATGACGAACTCGAAGTGCGCGAGGTCGTAGTGATCCTGGGGCCCGAGCATGAGAAAGTTGCGCTGCTCGTCCTCGCCGGCTTTGCCGTGCAGCCCGTAGCCGCCATAGAACATGAAGATCTTGAACGACGGCACGCCGTGCGTCGTCGCGAGCGCCTCCATCTCGTCGAGGTGACCGGCGGCGATGGGCGCCAGGTGATAGCCGTAGTCGCAGTGGTAGCGGCCCTCGGAGAGCGTCAGCACCTCGGGGAAGAAGTCGGCGTAGCGGCCGCCGCGGTTCAGGTAGTACTGCCCGGTCCGGAAGTACGTGAGCATCGCGGTCACGCCGCCCGAGACGGCCGCGCGGCTCTCGCGCACGGCGTCTTCGGCGAGCGGCCCGTAGATGCCGACGTGGGTGTGGGCGTCCACGACGCCGGGAAAGGCGAGCCGGCCGCGCCCGTCGTAGGCGCGCTGCGCGTCGGCCACCGCGATCTCCGGCGCCACGCGGACGATCCGGCCGTCTTTCACGCCGACGTCCCGCGTCTCGACCGCGGGCGTGGTCGGACGCACCACGCGGACGTTCTTGACGACGAGGTCGAGCGGGCGGTCGGCCATGAGGCCTCGCATGGCACCATCGGCAGCCCGCGCCTGTCAAGCGAGGCACGCGCGTTGACAGCGCATGCGGGGCCGGATACGGTGGGCGCGGTTTTCAATCCCACACGAGGTATTGACGATGGATTTCACGGTGGCGTCCCTGGCGGAGGCGGTGCGGACCAAGCGGGTCTCGCCGGTCGAGCTCGTGCGCGACTGCCTCGCGCGCATCGAACGCCGCAACCCGGCGCTGCGCGCGTTCATCACGGTGGATGCCGACGGCGCGCTGGCCACGGCGCGCGCGCTGGAGTCGGAAGCTGTCGGCGGCCGCTTCCGCGGCCCCCTGCACGGGGTGCCGGTGGCGCACAAGGACCTCTGTGTCGTGCCGGGCCTGCCGACCTCGTGCGGCACGCGCACCCGCGACTATTTCCACAGCGACGTGCCGTGCACGGCGGCGGCGCGCCTGGCGGCGGCCGGCGCGATCCTGCTCGGCAAGCTCAACATGACCGAGCTCGCGATGGGCCCGTTCGGCGACAATGCGCACCACGGCGACGTGCAGAACCCGTGGAGAGCCGGCCACGCGTCGGGCGGCTCGTCGAGCGGCTCGGCGGCGGCGGTCGCCGCCGGTCTCGTCGCCGGCGCCATCGGCAGCGACACCGGCGGCTCGATCCGGCTGCCGGCCGCCTGCTGCGGCGTGGTCGGGCTCAAGCCGACGTACGGCCGCGTGAGCCGCGCGGGCGTGATGCCGTTGTCGTGGACGATGGATCACATCGGGCCGCTGGCGGCGACCGTGACCGACGCCGCGCTGCTCTTCTCGCTGATGGCCGGACACGACGCGGCCGACCCGACCTCGAGCCCGCGTCCCCTGGACGACGTCGTCGGCGTGCTCGAGGGGCCGGTGGCCGGCCTGCGGGCCGCCGTGCCCGAGGCGCACTTCTTCGACGAGCTGAGCGGGGACGTCGAGGCCGCGGTGCGCGCCGCGATCGGCGTTCTCGAAAAGCTGGGCGTCCGGGTCGGCCGGGCCACGCTGCCCGACCTGACGTCGCTGACGCGGGAGTGCAGCACGCCCATCGTGGCCGCCGAGGCGGCCACGGCGCACGGCCGGCTGCTGCGCGAGCGGCGCGACGAGGTCCAGCCGGTCGTGCACGCGCGGGCGGCGGTCGGCTTTTCGGTCTCGGCCGTGCAATATCTCGAGGCCCAGCGCCTACGCGAGCGGTTCGCGCAGGAATTCGCCGCCGCCGCCTTCGCGGACGCCGACGTGCTCCTGATGCCGACCATCCCGGAGCCCGCGCCGGCCTACGCCTTGGCGAAGGCGGGCAGCGTCGAGGAGATCGTGGCGCGTATGGGGCGCTTCTCGCGCCTCACCCGCCCGCTGAACGCGGCCGCCGTGCCGGCGCTGTCGGTGCCGTGCGGCTTCAGCGCCGACGGTCGTCCGCTCGCGCTGCAGATCGTCGGGCGGGCGTTCGACGAGGCCACGGTGCTGCGCGTGGGGCGCGCGTACGAGCGCGCCACGGACTGGCGCCGCCCGCCGCCGTAACCGCTCTACTTCGCGTCGTGGAAGATGACGCCGAGCGTGTAGCGCAGCCCCCTGGTGATGCGGCTCACGCCGTGGCGCATGGCCGTGCGGTAGACGCCGCGCGTGCCCTCCACCGGGCGGTGGCGCGTGGTGAAGATGACGATCTCTCCCTGCTCGGTGGCGATGGCTTCGCCGCGTGACTGCGCGCGGGGGCGCTGCTCGACCAGCAGGAAGTCGCCGCCCTCGTAGTCCACGCCACGGCGGCTGAGGAAGCACGTGATCTGGAGGGGGAACACGACGTCGCCGTAGAGGTCCTGGTGCAGGCAGTTGTAGCCGCCGGCCTCGTAGCGCAGCAGCAGCGGGGTCGGCTTGGTCTGGCCGCGCTTGTGGCAGCGTCGTAGCAGCGCCTGCAGATCCGTCGGAAACAGCTCGGGATCGCCGAACGCGGCCTGCCACTGGTTGGCGATGGCCGCCAGCGGCGGATACGCGCTCACGCGCAGCGCCTCCACCAGCGGCGGCAGCGGCGCCGCGAAGTACTTGTACTCTCCCACGCCGAATCGGTAGCGGGCCATGTCGATGCGGCTGCGGAAGCGGCTCTCGTCATCGTAGACCGCCGCGAGATCCGCGCATTCCCCGGGCGTGAGTACGGGTGGGGTCTTCGCGTATCCGTACTCCCAGATCGAGCGCTCGATGGCCGACCAGTCGAGGGCGTCCAGGCGCTTGGCGATGTCCGTCACGCGCCTACTGTGCCACGGCGCGAGCCGTGTGCACGCGGTTTGCAATCTCCGCCCGGGAGACTCTCACCAGGAGGTAGTGAAGATGGCGCGGTACAGCAGAGGTGCGGGCAAGGCGGTCAAGTCGGCGATGCGGCGGCGGAAGCGCGGCTCGCTCAAGAGCGGGCGCAGCGGCAAGCGCGTCACGAGTCGCAAGCAGGCGATCGCCATCGGGCTCAGCGAGGCACGCAAGAAGGGGGCGAAGGTCCCGCGCCGCAGCAAGCGCGGGGGGCGGCGCAAGGCGGCCTAGCGATACGCCTCGGGCGCCTGCTTCACCGTCTGCCAGAAGACGGGGTCGTGGCTCGGGAAGATGCGTCCGCCGGTGAGGCGGGCGAGCGTCTTGAGCTTCTTGATCGAGTGCAGGGCCCGCGTCGGGTCCCAGACCACGCCGGGCACGCGCTCCTGGTCGATGTGCTCCTGCCAGTAGCAGGAATCGCCGGCCAGGACGACCGGCCCGCTCTCGGGTAGCTCGACGAACAGTGACTGGTGACCGGGCGTGTGGCCGTCCGTGCGAAGGACGGTCACCCCCGGCACCAGCTCGGTGTCACCGTCGAGGAGACGCCACCTGGATCCCGGCAGGTCGAAGTTCTTCCGGTAATAGAACGGGGCGAAGAACGGCGCCGGGTAGTGCGCGTACGCGTACTCGTCCTTCTGCACGATGAGCTCGGAGGCCGAGAACAGCGCGGCGCCGCCCGCGTGGTCGTAGTGCAGGTGCGAGATCACGACGAGGTCGACGTTCGAGGGCTCGAGGCCGAGCCCGTCGAGGCGATGCACCAAGAGATCTTCGTCCGTGAACCGCGCGAAGGAGTCGTTGCGCATGAGCCCGGGCACCGCACGCGGCGCCACCCCCGTGTCGAAGAGGATGACGGCGTCGGAGGTCCGCACGACGTAACAGGTGATCGGGATCTGTGTGCGCGCCTCGGCGTACTCGCCGTAGAAGAGCAGCGAGCGCTGGGCGCCCATGAAGCCGTTCTGCAGCGCGTAGAGTCCCTGGACCGCCATGGCGGCGCGATTCTACACCAGCGCCCGCCGGATGATCGCGAAGACGACGATCTGAAGGATCCAACCGATCAGGCAGACGCCGACGGCGCGGGGCAGCGAGCGGTAGTCCAGCGCCTGACGCACGGCCACGACCGTCGCGATGAGCACCCAGACGTCCGCGGCGGCGCGGATGAACTCGCCGAGGCCAGGAATGATGCCGAACAGCCGCAGCACGCCGGGCGTCTGCGCGAAGCCGACGGTGCGGGCCACCTCGCCCCAGTCGGCGCGGGTATCCGGTTCGGGCAGCAGCCTGGTCCCGACCGCGTAGACGAGGGCGGCCCAGATCGCCCACAACACGATCGACGCCAGGGTGTTGATGATCAGTCCGCGCAGGCCGGCGCCGAGGCCGAGGCCGGTCGCCACGGCGCTCAGCACCACCACGCCGAGCGCCTGGCCCGTGGCGGTCCTGTCGTGCTCGACCTCCTCGTACGTCGCGCGCTCCAGGCGCGCTGCCCCCACCATCCGTTCGGCCAAGCTCGCCATGTCGCCCCTCCCGTCGCGCCGTATCCTACGTTAGAATCCTGCCATGGACTTCGCGCTGACCGAGCAGCAGGAAATGATCCGCAAGGAGGTCGCGACCCTGGCGGGCTCGTTCTCGCTCGACTACTGGCTCGAGAAGGACCGCAAGCACGAATACCCGTGGGACTTCGTCAAGGCCTTCGCGCGCGCCGGCTGGCTGGGCGCGATCATTCCCGAGGCGTACGGCGGCTCCGGGCTGGGCGTCACCGAGGCGGCCATCCTGCTGCACGAGATCTGCGCGGCCGGCGCCGGCACCAGCGGCGCCTCGCCGATCCACTTCTACATGTTTCCGCCGATGCCCGTCATCAAGCACGGCTCCGAACCGCTCAAGCAGAAATACCTCCCGAAGATCGCCACGGGCGAGATCGTCATGTCGTTCGGCGTCACCGAGCCCAACGTCGGCACCGACACCTCGCGCATCCAGACGCGCGCCGTCAAGCAGGGCGACCGGTGGGTGGTCAACGGCCGCAAGGTGTGGAACACCAACGCCCGCAACGCGACCCATATCTTGCTGCTGGCGCGCACCGGCGAGCGCGATGCGAAAAAGCCGCTCAAGAACCTCACGCTGTTCTTCACCGAGTTCGACCGCGCGAAGATCACCGTGCAGGAGATCGAGAAGCTCGGCCGCGCCGCCGTCGACAGCAACGAGATCTTCATCGACGGCCTCGAGATCCCCGAGGACAACGTGGTCGGCGAGGTCGGCAGCGGCTTCTACCACATCCTGGACTCGCTCAACCCCGAGCGGGTGATGACGGGGATCGAGGCGGTCGGCATCGGCCGCGCCGCCCTCGGCCGCGCGGTGGAGTACGCCAAGCAGCGCATCGTCTTCGACCGGCCCATCGGCCAGAACCAGGCGATCGCGCACCCGCTGGCGATGGCGTGGGCCAAGCTCGAGGCCGCGGAGGCGATGTGCCTGAAAGCCGCGTGGCTCTTCGACCACGGCCAGCCCTGCGGCGCCGAGTCCAACGTCGCCAAGCTGCTGGGCGCCGAGGCCGGGTTCGAGGCGTGCGACGTCGCGCTGCAGACGCACGGCGGCTATGGCTACGCCAAGGAGTTCTACGTCGAGCGGCTCTGGCGCGAGGTGCGCCTCTACAAGATCGCGCCGGTCTCGCAGCAGATGGTCCTCAACCACCTCGCCGAGCACGTCCTGGGCCTGCCGAAGAGCTACTGAGGCATTGGTATGTCGACGAGGCTCATCAAGCCGGCCGCAATCCGGCGCCAGCTTCGTCCTCTGTGTCGACAAT
>QHSB01000451.1 GCA_003220335.1 Candidatus Rokuibacteriota bacterium | reverse complement strand
CGGCTGTGTCTCGGAAGCATCTCAGAAGACCCCGTGACGACCCTTGCCGCGAGCGAACGACTCCGCGCCGGCGGCGGTCTCCCCGGACTTGATAACGTCCCGGCCGCGACGAAGCTCGTTCCGCCAGCCGTCCTCATATGAGAGCGACCACTGCTCGTAAGCGGATAGCCGGTCCGAGCGGAGGCAGCGCTGGGGGAACCGCGCCAGCTCGTGCGCCAGGGTAACCGCGGCCTCCAGCGCCTGACCATGAGGCACCAGTCGGTTCGCGAGCCCCATCCGGAGCGCCTCTTCTCCCTGCACTCCGCGACCGGTCAGGATGAGATCCATCGCGTGGCTGTGTCCGATGAGACGCGGCAGCCGAACGGTGCCTAGATCGAGCAGGGGTACGCCGAACCGTCGGCAGAAAACACCGAACACCGCGTCGACCGCGGCGATCCGGAGATCGCACCAGAGTGCGAGCTCGAACCCTCCGGCGACCGCGTGGCCCTCGACGGCTGCCAGTACCGGCTTGCCGAGCAGCATCCGTGTGGGACCGAGTGGCCCTGGCCCCTCCTCGACCAGTGTCCGGCGCTGGCCCGCGGCGATCGCCTTGAGGTCCGCCCCGGCGCAGAACGTCCCGCCCGCCCCGGTCAGCACCGCGACACTGGTCCCGTCGTCCCGCTCGTACTCCTCGAACGCCTCGAACAAGACCTTCGAGGTCGCAATGTCGATGGCATTGCGCACCTCCGGCCGGTTGATGGTGACGATGAGGACATCCTGATCTCGGTCGGTGAGAACGGTTTTCATGCTGACCCCATCTGGGCTCCGTGCCCCTCCCACTGCTGCATCTTGCGATGGAGGGTCCCACGGTCCACGCCCAGTCTCTTGGCTGCGGCAGTCATGTTGCCGCTCGTCATTTCCAGCACACGCAGGATGTGGCGGCGCTCGAGCTCGGCGAGCGACAGGTATCGCTCGTCCGTGATCGCCGCCGGTGGCTTGCGAAAGTGAAGGTTCTCGGGCAGGTCATCGACGTCTATCACCGGCCGTGGCGAAAGGATCAGGAGGCGCTCGATCGTGTTCGCCAGCTCGCGGACATTCCCGGGCCAGGCGTAACTCTGGAGGACCCGCATCGCCTGCGGGGTGACCTTCTTCTCGCCCAGCCCACGACGCTGCTGCAGCGTCAGGAAGTGCGCGATGACGCGGGGGATGTCGTCCGGCCGTTCTCGCAGCGGCGGCATCGTGATGCGAATGACATCGACCCGGTGCAGGAGATCCTCTCGCAGCCGCCCGGCTCGTACGAGCTCGTCCACATCCCGGTTCGTGGCCACGATCACGCGGACGTCGACT
>QHSB01000450.1 GCA_003220335.1 Candidatus Rokuibacteriota bacterium | reverse complement strand
CGGTCACGGCCATGATCAGCCGCCGGCGGTAGGGTTTCGCCTCGGCCGGCGTCGTGATGTCCGCCGGCGGATCCGGCAGGAACATCAGCGCGAAGGCCGCGGTGACCATGAGGGCGAAGACGATCAGCAGCACGCGATGCGGCACGTGCTTGGAGGCGACGGCGCCGGCCAGCGAGCCGACGGCCATGGTGAGGCCTCCGATCCAGGCGAGCCGCGGGTTCACGGCGCGATGGCGGCCGTGGGCGACGACGCCGGACACGGCGGCGACGAGGACCTGGACCATCGTGATCGCCGCCACCGTCTTGACGTCGAAGCGGCCGACGCCCAGGAGCGGCGGCACGTAGAGCAGGAACGGGATCATGACGATGGCGCCGCCGACGCCGAGGAGACCCGCCACGAAGGCTCCGACCACACCGAGTACGACGAGGAGGCCGCCGAAGACGAGCGACACGAGACGGGCGGCTTACCTCCCGAGGCTCGAGTAGTAGGCGGCGAGGTCGGCGAGCGTCTTGTCGTCGATGGACTTCATGAACACCTTGATCGACGTGAGGGTGGCGTCGCCGGGGCTGCGCTTCTCGGCCTTGAAGAGCTTCATCTGGTTGAGCAGGTAGCCGGGCGGCTGGCCCGTGAGGTCGGGCGTGCCCTTCGCCTGGTTGCCGCGGCCGTCCTCGCCGTGGCAGGCGGCGCACGTGGCCGACGCCGTGCGGCCGTTGGCGATGGCCGTGCGGTCGACCTTGCTCTGCGACGCCTCGCGCGGCTGCGCCGCGAAGTACCCCGCGACCTCGTCGGCGCCGAGCGTCTTGACCATCTTGGAGAACGGCTCCATCTCCGGCGACGGCCGGCGCCCCGCCGCGTAGTCGTCGATCGCCTTCTTGAGATACCAGGCCGGCATGCCGGCCAGGATCGGCACGGCATCGGCGCGGCTCGCGCCGGCGCGCCCGTGACAGGCGCTGCACGAAAACGCGCTCGTGAACCCGGGCGTGTCGACCGGACCGGCGGTGGCCGGAGCCGCCGCCAGCGCGGTCGCCAGTGCGGCCGCGATGACGAGAGGCCGAATGGCGCCTGCCCCCCTACGCAAGGATGTCGGCCCAGATGCTGGCCGCCCACGCCATCGCGTGCTGTGCGTAGAGCGTGGACTGGCCCGGCGTCAGCTTCTGCTCGATCTGCACGACCTTGCCGTTGTCGATGCGGTACGCGTTGACGACGGCCATCACCTCCGAGTCGCTCACCCACGAGTAACAGGTGTTGATCGGCGGCATCTGCGGCGCCGCGCGCCCGTTTATCAGATGCACGACGGCGGTGGCGGCGATCTTGCCCATGCTGTTGGCGACGGTGCCCGACTTCGGCACCGGAATGCCGATCGTCGCGTCGCCGATGACGTGCACGTTCTTCGCCTTGACCGACTCGTAGGTCACGTGATCGACCTCGCACCAGCGCTTGTCGACGCCGACGAGGTCGGCGGCCACGGCGATGGCGCCCGCGCGCTGCGGCGGGATGACGTTCACCACGTCGTAGCGCACCTTGTCGCCGAACTCCGTGGTCACCTCGCGCGCGGCCGGGTCCACCTTCACCACCTTGCTGGAGGCGCGGTACTCGAGGTTCGGGTACGCCTGCCAGGCGGCGCGGAAGAGCGCGGGCTTGGAGATCACGTTCTGGTTGGCGTCGAGCACGAGCAGCTTCGCGCGCGGCTTGCGCGTCTTGAGGTACCAGGCCACCTGACACGCGCGCTCGTAGGGCCCGGGCGGACACCGATAGGCGGCGGGCGGGATCGACATCACGAACACGCCGCCATCGGGCATCTCCTTGAGCTGCTGCGCCAGGGCCACCGTCTGGGGTCCGGCCTTCCACGCGTGCAGCACGCTGTCGCCGGCGGCCGCCAGCCCCTCGATCTGCTCCGTCTGGAAATCGACGCCGGGCGCGACGATGAGGCGATCGTACGTGAGAAAGCCGCGGCCCAGCCGCACGCGCCGCGCGTCGGGCTCGATGGCCGTCGCGGTGTCGTGGATGATCCTGACGCCGTGCTGCTCGCGCAATGCGTTGTAGCCGAAGGTCAGGCTGCCGATCGAGCGCACGCCGCTGAGCACCAGGTTGCTGAACGGGCACGAGACGAACTTGGTGTTGGGCTCGATGAGGATCACTTCGAGCGAGGGATCTTCCATCCGCACGTACTTGGCGGCGGTGGCGCCGCCCCAGCCGCCGCCGATCACGATCACGCGGCGGCCCGAGGTGGGGGCGAGATCGGCCGGCGTGGTCATCGCGGTCGGCGCGGCGGTCCTGGCGCAGCCGGCGAGACCCGAGACGGCGACGGCCGCGCCGCTCGACGCCTTGAGGAAGTCCCTGCGGCTCA
>QHSB01000449.1 GCA_003220335.1 Candidatus Rokuibacteriota bacterium | reverse complement strand
ATGCCGAACAGCGTGCCGCCGAGGAGCCCGCCGACACCGGCGGCCGCGAACACCCAGTCGCCCTTGTCCTTGAGGTCGGTGAACTTGAGGATCGCGAAGCCGAGCGTGCTCACGACGAGCGCCAGCGCCGCCGCCCGTGTGTGCTCGGCGTCGCCGGTCATGAACGGCTCGCGGAAGGCGCGCACGAGGCAGAAGCGCGAGCGCTGGAAGATCACGCCGAACGCGGCGCCGAAGAGGAGGAAGACACCGCGCTGCGGATGGCCGGCG
>QHSB01000448.1 GCA_003220335.1 Candidatus Rokuibacteriota bacterium | reverse complement strand
CGACTCATCCCATAGCCGCGCGACGAGCAAAGCCAGCGCGGGAAGGGCCGGCAGCCCGTAATGCGGCAGCTTGAACGGCGACAGCGCGAAGAAACCGATCACGACGATCGGCCACAGCGCGATCAGCACCCACAACCGCGCGGTCACATCCTCCCACGGCCGGCGCAGCGCGCGCGCCACCGCCCACGGTGTGGCCAGCGACCACGGCAGGAAGGCCAGGAGCGTCACGCCGAGGAATTGCAGCGTGCCGAGCGGCACGTCCTCGTCGGGAAAGAGGCGGTGCCGCGCGAAGTTCAACACGTGATTGTCGATGAGCGTGTACCAGAGAAAGCCCCGGTTGAGCACCTCCACCGCCGCGTACCACGGCACCGCGAGGGCCAGCAGCAGCAGCACGCCCCACCACGGCGCCCACGGAGCCAGCGGCCGCTCGCGCGTGAGGAGGAAGAAGAGCGCGACGACCGCGAGCGGACCGAGCGCGCCCAGCACGTCCTTGGTCATCGTGGCCGCGCCGAGGCTCGCGTAGAAGACGACGAGGCCCCAGCGCCCGGCGCCCTTGTACGCGACGGCGAAGCCGGCGTACGCCAGCACGATGCAGAGGATGAACACGATGTCGGGCTTCACGAGCCGGCCGTAGAGGTACATGCCGAGGTTGGCGATGACGATGAGGCCGGCCAGCAGTGCGACGCGCGCGCCGCCCAGGATGAAGCCGAGCCGGGCGGTGACGGCGGCGATGGCGACGGCGGCCAGCGCCGACCACACGCGCGCGGCGGCTTCGCCGATGCCGGCGACGGTGAACGAGGCGGCCATGAGCCAGTAGAGGACGGGGGGCTTGTCGAAGTACCGGACACCGTTGACGTGCGGCGTGATCCAGTCGCCCAGCTGCACCATCTCCCGGGTGACCTCCGCGTGGAGCCCCTCGGGCGGGTCCACAAAGGGCGCGTGGCCGAGGCGCACCAGATAGAGCGCGGCCGCGACGACCGCGACGCCGAGGGGGATCCCGCGCACCGGGCGGGCCCGTCAGGTGACCTTCACGACCGCGTCGCCGGGCAGCCGGCCGAGGAACTCGGCGAGCGCCTGCTCGAGATAGCCGCGGTCGCGCGACTCCAGCGTGACCTTCACCTGGTATTCGGGGTTCGACAGCTCCGGATAGGAGCCGACGAGCAGCAGGGGGAACGCGTCGAGCAGCCGGTTGAGGTAATCCGCCAGCGTGCCCTCGCCGATGACGTTGCGCATGGCGACGTTTGGAAAGCGCAGCCCGTTGCCGGTGATCAGCTCCGCCCCCTCGGGGATCTCGGCCATGCGCAGGGCGGCGTCGGTCAGCTTGTCACGATAGTACCGCTCGAGCAGCGCCACCAGCTCGGGGTGGCGGACGACGGGCACGCCCAGCGCGCGTGCCACGCCCTCGATCGTCACGTCGTCGTGCGTCGGCCCCACGCCGCCCGACGTGAAGACAAGGTCGAAGGCCTTGCTGAACGCGGCGACTTCTTCCGCGATGAGCGCGACCTCGTCCGGGATGACGGCGATACGTCGCACCTCGACGCCCAGCTCACGCAGCTCGCGGCAGAGGTAGGCGGCGTTGGCGTCGACGGTCTTGCCGGAGAGGATCTCGTTGCCGACGAGGATGATGCCGGCCGTCTTCGGCATGGCGGGCCGAATTCTACGACGCTGTCGACGCGGATGCTAGACTTGACGCCGTGACCGGCGACGCCGCGATCCGTCTCGACGGCTGGGCTCTCGTCCTCGGCGCCTCTTCCGGCTTCGGCGAGGCGGTCAGCCTGGCCCTCGCGCGCGCCGGCATGAACGTCTTCGGCGTCCACCTCGATCGCAAGGCGACGCTGCCCAACGTCGAGCGCATCACGACCGAGATCAAGGGCCTCGGCCGCGAGGCGCGCTTCTTCAACGTCAACGCCGCCGACGCCGAGAAGCGCGCCGAGGTGGCCGCCGAGATGCAGAAGACGCTGGAGGGACGCGGCGAGATGGGCCGCGTGCGCGTGATGCTGCACTCGCTGGCGTTCGGCACCCTCAAGCTCTTCATCGCCGATCCGATGAAGGACGCCGTCACGCAGGCGCAGATGGACATGACCCTCGACGTGATGGCGCACAGCCTGATCTACTGGACGCAGGAGCTGGTCGGCCGCGGGCTCATGACGCGCGGCGGCCACATCTACGCGATGACCTCGTCGGGCGGCGCGCGCGTGCTCCCGAACTACGGTCCGGTGTCGGCGGCCAAGGCCGCCCTCGAGTCCAACATCCGTCAGCTCGCCGCCGAGCTGGGCCCGCGCGGCATCAGCGCCAACTCCATCCGCGCCGGCGTCACCAACACGCCCGCGCTCCAGAAGATCCCCGGCAACGAGGAGATCATGGCGCAGGCGCGCCGCCGCAACCCCGGCGGCCGTCTCACCACGCCCGAGGACGTGGCGAAGGCGATCGTCGTGCTGTCGCACCCCGACACGTACTGGATCACCGGCAACGTGATCGGCGTCGACGGCGGCGAAGAAATCGTCGGGTGAGCTACGCCCAGGCGCTGGTCCTGGGGCTCGTCCAGGGCCTGACCGAGTTCCTGCCCGTTTCCTCCTCGGGTCACCTGATCCTCGTGCCGCGCGTCTTCGGCTGGCCCGACCAGGGCCTCGCGGTGGACGCGGCCCTGCACCTCGGCACGCTGGCCGCGCTCCTCGCCTACTTCCGTGACGAGATCTTCGCGATGTTCAGCGGCGCGCTCGATCGCCGGCTCGGCGTGATCATCGTGCTCGCGACGATTCCCGGCGCCGTCGCCGGCGTGCTCTTCGGCAAGCACATCGAGGCGAACTTCCGCTCGCCGCTGCTGATCGCGGGCACCACGGCGTTCTGGGGTCTCGTGATGCTGATGGCCGATCGCCAGGCGCCGCCGGCGCCGCCGCCGCGGCGCACCCACCCCACCCGCCACGATCGGCCCGACGACCCGCTGGAGCACGTGGGCTGGAGCCAGGGGATCGCGGTCGGCGTGGCGCAGGCACTGGCCCTCATTCCCGGCACGTCGCGCTCGGGTATTACGATCACCACCGGGCTCTTCGCCGGCCTCGACCGCGCGACGGCGGCGCGCTACGCGTTCCTGCTGGGCATCCCGATCACCGCCGGCGCGGGGATGAAGGAGGCGCTGCACCTCATCCGTGCCGGCGAGCACGTCGGCGATACGGGACCCATCCTGGTCGCGATCCTCGTCTCGTTCCTCAGCGGCTGGTTCGCCGTGTGGTTCCTGGTGAACTATCTCAAGCGCCGCTCCCTGGTGCCGTTCGTCGTCTACCGCCTCGCGCTGGCCGCGGTGATTGTCGCGGTCTGGTATCGTTAGAGCCATGACGCCCGACATGCGGACCGGCGAGCCCCGGATGGACCCGACCTCCCTGTACCGGGAGGACGTCATCACCGACCGTCGCGTGGGGACCCTGCGCGTGATGACGCCGATCAAGACCGACGGCTCGACCGACCTCGGCCGCCAGGTCGTCTACGTCGGCGAGGCCCAGCTGCTGACCCAGGCGGGCCTTCTGCCGCTGGTGTTCGAGATCGACGCCACGTCGCTGGCCGACGCCGTCGAGAAGTTCGCCGCCGGCGCCACCGTCGCCATCGAGCGCACCCGCCGCGAGCTCGAGGACCTGCGCCGCGAGGCCGCCTCGCAGATCGTGGTGCCCCCGACCCTGCCCCCGGGCTTCGATCCCAGGGGCGGGCCGGGCGGGCTGCCGGGCGGCGGCAAGATCCACCTGCGGTAGTCAGGGGGTCGCGGGATGCTCTTCGCTCGCCACGCGAAGGGACAGGACGTCGGTCTCCGATCGTCTCCGTAGTCCGGAGACGGCCACGCGAGCCGCCGTGGTCCAGTGCGCGGAGTCGTAGAATCTGATCTCCGCCTCGATCCACGGTAGCAGTTCGCGAGATCCGGCCTCCGGGCGCGTCCCCGACAGAGAGGACGGCAACTTCGCTCTCGCGTGCGGGAGACTGGTGCATTTCACGACAGCCTTGTCGCCAACGACGCTCACCCGATAGAGGTCTCCGTCGGAATTCAGGCGTACGAAGATCGTTCGGCTCCGCATCGCCTCAGCGCTCGGACGCAGCGGGACGAAGACGGGCGAGGTCCATTCGCGTCCCGTCGCCTTCGTCGTCAAGAAGCCACACGCTGAGTACACGCCAGGCGACGTCTTGTGGGTCTATACCTATCTGGGAGAGGGCCACTTCAAAGTATGGCGCAGTGGAGCCATGCACGAAGAAGACCTGGGCTTCAGCCCTCATGGTGGCTCACCAGGCGCTCGCTGCGAAAACAGAGAGCAATGCTGGGGTGAGATCAAGAATGAGCTCGAGTCGAGTTGGTGGGTGAAGGTGAGAAGCAAGGAAGGCTGGGAGGGTTGGTCTAACGAACCCGAGCATTTCGGGAACAAAGATGCCTGCGGCTAGCGGCCTCTTGAACGAGTGCGATGTCCTTGTCGTGGGCGGCGGGCCGGCCGGCTCGACCATCTCGGCCTTGCTCGCGGAGAAGGGCTGGCGGGTCACCCTGCTGGAGAAAGAGCACCACCCGCGCTTTCACATCGGCGAATCGCTGCTGCCGCACAACCTGCCGATCTTCGAGCGGCTGGGCGTGCTGGAGCAGGTCGACGCCATCGGCATCAAGAAGCCCGGCGCCGACTTCAACTCGAACCTCGAAGTCAGCGGCCACCACCAGTTCCATTTCTCCTTCGCGCTGGACAAGACTCAGCCGTACGCCTACGAAGTCCGCCGCTCCGAATTCGACAACCTCTTGCTTCGCAACAGCGCCGCCAAGGGCACCCAGGTCCTGGAAGGCGTGCGCGTGACGGGCGTGGACTTCCCGAACGGCGGCAACCCGGTGGCGTCCGTGGTGGACGAGCAGGGCCACGAAGCCCGCTGGGCCTGTCGCTTCTTCGTCGACGCCTCCGGCCGCGACACGCTGCTCGCCCGAAAGTTCAGCCTCAAGAAGAAGAACATGCAGCACGCCAGCGCCGCGATCTTCGGCCACTTCCTCAACGTGGATCGGCGCGAGGGCGACTACGCGGGCAACATCAGCGTGTACTGGTTCGCGCACGGCTGGTTCTGGATGATTCCCCTGAGG
>QHSB01000447.1 GCA_003220335.1 Candidatus Rokuibacteriota bacterium | reverse complement strand
CCGCCGCCCGTGACCACGGCGCAGCCGGGAACGAGCGCGCTCACGCGGCCAACTCCTGCAACATGGTCGCGAATGATACCACCTTCCTTGAGACCTCCCGACGGCGGCGGTATACTCGCGCCCGCACCGACGCCCACCGATCCGTTCGGCCGCGTGCGTCACTCAACGAGGAGGCACAGAGCATGCGCCAGACCCGCCGTGAGTTTCTCAAGACCACCACGCTCGCCGCCGGCGCCACGTCCGTCGGCGGCTTCCCGCTCGTCGCGCGGGCGCAGGCCTCGAAGGTGGTCGTGTGGTGGAACAAGGGCTACTACCCCGAAGAAGACGCCGCCATGCAGAAGATCGTGAAGGAGTTCGAGAACCGGGCCAAGGTCGAGGTCGACCTCTCCTTCACCGCGCAGGAAGACTTGCTCAAGAAGATCAACGCCGCGCTCATCGCGCACCGCGTGCCCGACGTCGCCTTCTGCTTCTTCAACGACTGGCAGGTGGTGCCGAAGTACGCCTGGAGCGGACAGCTCGCGGACTGCTCGGACATCGTGAGCGACCTCAAGCCGCGCTACAACGAGAAGATGCTGGCCGTCGCCCACGTCCTGAACGGCAAGACCAAGAAGCGCGCGTACTACGGCGTGCCGATCGAGGCGCAGACGATGCACATCCACTACTGGCGCGACATGCTGCGCGAGGTGGGGATGGCCGACACGCCCGACAAGATCCCGATGAAGTGGAACGACTACTGGGGCTACTGGAAGAAGGCGCAGGACGAGCTGCGCAAGAAGGACGCCGGCAAGTACGGCAAGCTCTACGGCATCGGGATGACGGAGTCGACGCGCGCCAGCGACACGCTCTACAACTTCGACATGGCCCTGCTCTCGCACCACGGTGAGGTCATCGACGCCGAGGGCAAGGTGGTCGCCGACCAGGCGAAGAACAAGAAGGCCATCACCGAGACGCTCAAGTGGTTCGGCGAGATGTTCACCTCGGGCTACGTGCCGCCGGACGCGACCAACTGGACGGACGGGGACAACAACGCGGGCTTCCACAGCCGGCTCATCGTCATGACCCCGAACCCGTCGCAGTCGATCCCCGCCGCGCAGTTCTTCAACAAGGAAGATCCCGAGAAGAAGAACTACTTCGACAACATGGCAACCATCGAGTGGCCGGACGGCCCCGACGGCAAGAAGGCCCGCTACCTCTCGGCCGTGAAGACGATCATCATCCCCCAGGACAGCAAAAATCCAAAGCTGGCCAAGGACTTCATCAAGTTCGTGGTCGAGAAGGAGCGCTTCTCCGAGTACATCAAGGCCGCCAACGGCCGCTGGTTCCCGGCCTTCAAGGACGTGGCCGACGACCCGTTCTGGCGCACGGGCCACAAGGGCCCCAAGGGTCAAAAAGATTTGCACGTGCCGGTGGCCACCACGATCTTCCTCGACCGCGAGAACAAGGTGTTCGACCACTGGAAGCACCCCGCCTTCTCGCAGGTCTACGACGAGAACGTGTGGGGCAAGGCCATGGCGCGCATCGCCATCGACAAGTGGCCCGCCGAGAAGGCGGCCGACGAGGGCATCGAGCGCGTCAAGACCATCTTCACGACCTTCAAGTAACGGCCCGATGACGACGACGGTGCGCGGGCGGCTCTTCCGCTCGCGCACCTTCCACGGCTTCCTGTTCACGGCGCCGCTGCTGTTCCTCTTCGCGGCGTTCGTGATCTACCCGATGGTCATGGGCGTCTGGTTCGCGCTGGACGCCGACGCCTACCGCGCCCTGTTCTCCGATCCGATCTTCCGGCAGACGGTCGTCAACACGCTCTGGTACGTGGGCGTGGCCGTCAATGTGAAGCTCGTGCTCGCGGTCCTGCTCTCGGGGATCCTCGACTACCCGTTTCGCTGGATCCGCCTGCTGGCCGCGCTCTTCCTCATCCCGTGGGCGATCCCCGCCCTGCCCGGCATCCTGTCCTTCCGCTGGATGCTCAACTCGCAGTGGGGCATCTTCAATCACCTCCTGGAGGTCTTCGGCCTGCCGTCGGTGCCGTGGCTGGCGCAGTACTGGACGGCGCTCGGCGCGGTGATGGTGTTCCACATCTGGAAGTACCTGCCGTTCTGGACCATCATCTTCCTCGCCGGCCGGCGCGCCATCCCCAACGAGCTATACGAGGCGGCGGCCATCGACGGCGCCTCGGGCGTGCAGAACTTCTGGCACGTGACGTTTCCGCTGCTGCGCAACCTCTACCTGATCTGTACGCTGCTCTCGATGGTCTTCACGCTCGGCGACTTCACGGTGCCGTGGCTGATGACGGGCGGCGCGCCCGGCGACTCCACGCACGTGCTGGCCACGCTCGCCTACCGCTACACGTTCACCATGGGCCGGCTGGAGTGGGGCATGGCCACCTTCGCGGTGGCGCTGCCGGCGACGCTGGGCTTCATCGCCATGTTCCCCGTGTACTACATGCTGCTGCTCTCGTTCACGCCGACCAACGATCTCTTCAAGCCGGGCCTCTACGTCGAGCACCCCACGATCCGGAACTACGTGTACACGATGGGCCAGGACAACCCGTTCGTGCGTTACTTCTGGCACCAGATCGGCAACAGCCTCGTGATCGCCGTGTGGGCGATGGTCGTGGTGGCCGCCATCGCCGCGCTGGGCTCGTTCGCGATGGCGCGGATCAACTTCCGCTTCCGCCGCTGGGTGTCGGGGCTCACCCTCTTCACCTACGTGATCCCGTCGTCGTTCCTGTCCATTCCGTTCTTCCGGATGATGGCCGATTACGACCTCATCGACACCAAGCTGGCGGTCGTGCTGGCCATGGTGACGTTCGCCTCGCCGTACGCGCTGTGGGTGCTCTCGGATTACGCGCGCTCGCTGCCGCCGGAGATCGAGGAGGCGGGCGCCATCGACGGGGCCGGCATGCTCGCCACCTTCGTCCACCTGTACCTGCCGCTGATCCGGCCGCCGCTCATCGCGATCGGCACCTACGCCTTCCTCTACGCCTGGAACGAGTACCTCTATGCGCTGCTGCTCCTCACCGGCGAGCCGCGCATCACGCTGCCCGTGGCCATGGGCAACTTCCTCACGACGGACAACGCGCCCTGGAACCTGCTGATGGCCGTCTCGACGGTCTATTCGATCCCGCCCGTCGTCCTCTACTACGTCTTCAAGCGCTATCTGGTGAGCGGGCTCGTCTCGGGCGCCGTCTCCGGCACCTGAGCGAAGGGCGGCGGCACGCCGTGATGCTCGCGTGGCCGACGCGCCGGTTGCTCAGGGCACGTTCGCGCCCGCCAGCTCGGCCACCGTCCCCAGCGTCATCTGCACCGCGTTGAACCCGAGACGGAAGTCCGCCTCGGAAAAGTACGTATAGAGGTCGGTCGGCTGATGCCAGGTCGGATTCGAGCCATTGCCGATCTCGGCGACGCGTTGGTTGTCGCGGACGCTCACCGTCGCCGTGTAGTTCTGGAACGGCACCGAATCGGTGTAGTTCATGTTCGAGCCGATCTGCGCGGGGTACTGAGTCGAATAGCTCTGGTTCCCCGTGCGCAGCGCGGTGGCCAGCTGCAGCGATGCCGTCGCGTACGTCGACGACGCCTGGTACTCGACGTCGAGGTCGGCGGCGGGGATCTGATCCGGCTGCGGCGGCAAGCCGTGGTCGTACAGGATCTGGTCGTGCTGGATCATCCCGAGCCACTTGGGCTCTGGATAGACGCCCGAGCCCACCGGACTCTCCGCGCCCTGGAGGCTGGCACGCGTGTTCACGTAGGCGGTACTTCCATTGAGGCCGGTCTCCTCGTTGTTCCAGAAGATGAAGCGGACGGAGACGGCCGTCTGCAGATTCGCCAGCGCACGGGCCGCCTCGAGGACGAGCGCGCAGCCGGACGCATCGTCGTTGGCGGCTCCGCCGCCGCCGCGGCCATCCAGGTGGGCGGAGACGATGTACATCTGGTCGGGAAAGAGCGTCCCCACCTTGGTGACGTAGATGCTGGTACGCGGCTGGCTCAGGTACGTGTACGCGTGATGCTGGACCGTGTACCCGGCCGCCCGCAGCTGGCCCTCCAGCCAGGTGGCCGCGTTGTTGTAGCTGGCGCTGCCCTGGGTGCGATCTCCGTAGCTGGCGAGCATCCGGATGTTCTCCTTGAACCGGTCGAGATCCAGGCCGGCCACCGCCGCGCGCGCGCCCGAGCCCGCCTCCGTCAGCAGCACGTCGTCGACGAGCACGGTGGTGGACTCGCCCGCTTCCG
>QHSB01000446.1 GCA_003220335.1 Candidatus Rokuibacteriota bacterium | reverse complement strand
GGGTTGCTGGCCGTGTCGTACGGGTACGCATCGCAGTCCACGGCGAGCCCGCGCCGACGCGCGGCGGCGATCTCGTCCAGCAGCCTCGCGGCGCCGCCCCAGTTGTCGACGCCCGAGAGCTTCAGGTGCGCGATCTGTACGTGCACCCCCGTGGCCTCGGCCACGGCGATCGCCTCGCGCACCGCGTCCGTGACATGGTTGGCCTCGTCACGGATGTGCGACGAATAGGCCGCGCCGTGGCGGCGCAGCACGCGGGCCAGGGCGTGGATCTCCGCGGCGTCGGCGTACGCGCCGGGCGCGGTGAACAGACCGGAGGACATTCCCCACGCGCCGGCGGCCAGAGCCTCGGCGAGCAAACGCTCCATCGTGGCCAGCTCGTCGCCGGTGACCGCGCGGTTGTCCATCCCCGCCGTCATCAGCCGCAGCGTGTTGTGGCCGACCTGGAGGATGACGTTGAGGGCCGTCGAGGGGAAGGCGGCGACGTAGTCGGCGAAGCTGGTCTCGCCGAACGGCAGCCAGGGCGCGCTGGAGGCCAGGTACTCGCGGAGCATCGCCGCGCGTCCGGGCAGGGCGGGCGCGACGGAGAAGCCGCAGTTGCCGACGACCTCCAGCGTCACGCCCTGCCGGATCTTGGACTCCGCGCGAGGATTGAGCGGCAGCGTGAAGTCGGAGTGGGTGTGGATGTCGATGAAGCCGGGCGCGACCACCTGGCCGCGCGCGTCGATCACCCGGCGCGCGGGGCGCTCGGAGCGGGGCGCGATCGCCCCGATGCGGCCGGCGCTCACGCTCACGTCGGCCTCACGGCCCGGCGCCCCCGTGCCGTCGATCACGAGGCCGCCGCGGATCAGCAGGTCGTCCACGAGAGGCCTGGCGTCACGGGCGCTTTCGGGGCAACCATTCGACGGCGACGACTCCCGCATCGGAGAGCGGCCGGAACTCCGGTACGTAGGCGGCGGGCCTAGCGGCCACGCGTGCGCTCGCGCCCGTGCTCGGTGAGCAGCGCGCGAGTGAGCGATGTCCGCCCCTTGAGCATGCCGGCAGCCTGCCGGATGGGCTTGGCCATCGCCGGGACGAGGGCGAGGACTGACCGCCATCGGCCGCTAGTACACCACCACGCTGCGCTTGACCTCACCCTTCAGCATCGCGTCGAAGGCGTGGTTGAGGTCAGTCAGCGGCACCTTGCGCGAGATCATCTCCTTCAGCTTGTACTTGCCGCTCATGAACATGTCGATCAGCATCGGCACGTCGGTGCGCTGGTGGCCGGCGCCGAACGAGCTCCCCGTCAGCACGCGCTGCTGCAGGAACAGCGCCGGGTCGAGCGAGACCTTCGTCCCCGCCGGGCACACGCCGACGACGACGGCCGTCCCGCCGCGGTGGGTGGAGAGCACGGCCTGCTCGATGGTCGCCTGGGTGCCGACCATCTCGAACGCGAAGTCCACCCCGCCGGTGCCGCTGATCGCCTGCACGCGTGCGACGGGATCCTCGGTGGCGGCGTTGACGACGTGGGTCGCGCCGAACTCCTCGGCCCAGGCGAGCTTCTGCGGCATCACGTCCACCGCGATGATCTTGCCCGCGCCGACCAGCCGCGCCGCCTGGATGGTGTTCAGGCCGACGCCGCCGCAGCCCCACACGGCCACGCTCGCGCCGGGCGGCACCTTCGCGCGGTTGAACACCGGCCCCGCCCCGGCGAGCACGCCGCAGGAGACGAGGCACACGACGTCGAGCGGCGCGTCCTTGCGGATCGGGATGACGCTCTCCTCCATGAGCACGGAGTGCGTCGCGTAGCCGGCGACCTGCAGGTAGTGGTTGAGGCTCGTGCCGTTCTTGCGGAAGCGCGTGGTGCCGTCGAGCATGAGCCAGCGCGGCTTGTCGCGCAGCGCGCACATCGTCGGCTGGCCGCCGATGCAGTAGCCGCACTTGCCGCACGAGGGAATGTAGGAGGAGCACACGTGATCGCCGGGCTTGACGCTCTCGACGCCGGGCCCGACACGCTCGACCACGCCCGCGGCCTCGTGGCCCAGGATCACGGGCAGCGGATGCGGCACGTCGCCGTTGATCAGGTGGTAGTCGCTGTGGCAGACGCCGTTGGCGACCCAGCGCACCTGCACCTCGTGCGGGCCCGGATCCAGGAGCTCGACGTCCTCGACGACCAGGGGCTTCTTCACCTCGTACATCACGGCCGCCGTCGCTCTCATGGCTGCCTCCTCGCGTCGTTGTGCTCGATGCGGCGTTCGCGGAGGGCGAGGATATCAATAAAGATGACAGGCGACCAGCCGTCCGCTCTCGGGGCGGAGGGCGGGCTCGTCCGTCGCGCAGTGGGGCATCGCGAACGGGCAGCGCGGGTGGAACCGGCAGCCGCCGGGCGGCGCCAGCGGGCTCGGGACCTCGCCGGCCACCGCGACCTCGTCGGGCGGCCGGTCGAGATCGATCGGCAGGGCGGCCGCGAACAGCGCCCTGGTGTACGGGTGCTTCGGCGTCAGCGCGACGGTGTCGGCGTCGCCGATTTCCACGATCTTGCCGAGGTACATCACGGCGATCGTGCGGCTCGTGTGGGCGACGGCGGCGAGGTCGTGCGCGATGAAGAGGTAGGAGACGCCCAGGCGCTGCTGCAGATCCATCAAGAGATTCAGGATCTGGGCGCGGATCGAGACGTCGAGCGCCGAGACGGGCTCGTCGAGCACGACGAGCCTGGGCGACAGCGCGAGCGCGCGGGCGATGGCGATGCGCTGGCGCTGGCCGCCGGAGAACTCGTGCGGGTAGAGCGTGGCCGCGCGCTCGGGCAGGCCCACCAGGTCCAGCAGCTCCGCCACCCGGCGGCGGCGGCCGGCGGCGTCGAGGTCGGCGTTGATCACGAGCGGCTCGGCCACGATCGTCGCCACGCGCATGCGCGGATCGAGCGACGCGTACGGGTCCTGGAAGACGGCCTGGACCGAGCGGCGGTACGCGCGCTCGCCCTCGCGACCAAGCGTCGCCACGTCCCGGCCCTCGAAGCGAATGCTCCCCGCCGTCGGCTTCTCGAGCGCGAGGATGAGCTTGGACGTCGTCGTCTTGCCGCAGCCCGACTCGCCGACGAGGCCGAGCGTGGCCCCGGCCGGGATGGCGAACGAGACGGAGTCGACGGCGCGCACGAC
>QHSB01000445.1 GCA_003220335.1 Candidatus Rokuibacteriota bacterium | reverse complement strand
CGTTCCCTACCTGCGCGGCTACGGGCCGACGCGCTTTCTCGATCCCGCCGAGCCGCGGATGGCGCAGCAGGCGGCGATCGGCCAGGACCTGCTCGACTTCATGAGCGCGCTCGGCCTCACGTCGGCCGGCCTCGCGGGCTACGACTGGGGCGGCCGGGCCGCGTGCATCGCCGCGCTCCTCGCCCCCGAGCGCGTGCGCGCGCTGGTCACCATCGGCGGCTACAACGTGCAGAACACGCTGACGCCGTCGCCGCCGGCGCCCGTCGCGCAGGAGCGCGCGTACTGGTACCAGTGGTACTTCAACACCGAGCGCGGCCGCGCGGGCCTGGAGAAGAACCGTCGCGAGATCTGCCGCAGTCTCTGGCAGGACTGGTCGCCGACGTGGAAGTTCGACGACGCGTCCTTCGAGCGCACGGCGCCGTCCTTCGACAACCCCGACTTCGTGCCGGTGGTCATCCACTCCTACCGTCATCGCCACGGCAACGCGCCGGGCGACCCGCGCCTCGACGCGATCGAGCGACGGCTCGCGGCGCGCCCGCCGATCACGGTGCCCACGCTGATCCTGCACGGCGGCGACGACGCGGTGAGCCTGCTCCGCAGTGGCACGGAGCGCGCGCTCTTTCCCGCCGGGACGGAAGAGCAGGTCGTGCCCGGCTGCGGTCACTTCATGCCGCGCGAGAAGCCGCAGGCCGTGGCGGACGCGCTGCTGAAAGTCCTCCGGTAGCCATGCGCATCGAGGTCATCTGTACCGGCGACGAGGTCCTCAGCGGCAAGATCGTCAACACCAACTTCGCGCACATCAGCCAGAAGCTCGAGGACGTCGGCCTCTCGGTCGCCTGGGAGACGACGGTGGGCGACGACCGCGAGAGCCTCCTGCGTGCCTTTCAGCTGGCGGGGGAGCGCGCCGACGCCGTCATCGTCAACGGTGGTCTCGGCCCCACCGTCGACGACCTCTCGCAGGAGGTGGCCGCTCAGGCGGCCGGCGTCGAGCTGGCGCTGAACGAGGAGTGGCTGACGAAGATGGAGGATTTCTTCCGGCGCCGTAGCCGCACGATGCCGCCGAACAACCGCAAGCAGGCGATGCTGCCGACGACAGCCGAGGTCATCGACAACCCCATCGGCACCGCCTGCGGCTTCGCCATCGACATCGGCCGCGCGCGCTTCTTCTTCACGCCCGGCGTCCCCCGCGAGCTCAAGCGCATGCTGGAGGAGCAGATCATCCCGCGGCTGCTCGCCAAGAGTGGACTGCAGACGGCGATCCAGCTCAAGCGCTTCCACTCCTACGGCCTCGGCGAGTCCCACGTCGACGCGCTGCTCGCCGGTGTCGAGGCGCTCGTGCCCGACGGCAGCGTGAAGCTCGGCTTCCGCGCCCACTACCCGCAGCTGGAGACCAAGCTGACCGCGCGCGGCCGCGACATGGACGACGTGCGGAAGAAGCTGGCTCCGGTCGAGCAGGAGATCCGCAAGCGGCTGGGCAACTTCATCCTGGCCGAGGACGACCAGACGCTCGAGGGCGTGGTGCTCGCGGAGCTGACCAGGCGACAGGCGACGCTGGCGATCGTCGAGATGTTCACGAGCGGCCAGGTCGCCGCGCGCTTCGCCCACCTGCCGGGCGCCGAGAAGGTGTTCCGCCGCGGGGTCCTTTCCCGCGACCTCGGCGAGGTCTGCGCCGCCGTCGGCCTCGACGCCCCCGCCGGCGAGATCACACGCGAGACGGCCGAGGCCGTCGCGCGTGCGGCGCGGCAGCACACCGGCGCCACCCACGCGCTGGCCGTGCTGATCGATCTCGACGAGGGCGCCGACCGCATCGAGTTTGGCGGCACCATCTGCCTGGCCATCGCCACCGTGGGCGACACCGCGTCGCGGCGCAGCCGCATCGTCGGCGGCCGCGAGTGGGTTCGCCTGGGCGCGGTCGAGATGGCGCTCGACTGCCTTCGCCGATTCTTGCAGTCCCTGCCCGTGTGGGAACGAACCGACTTCGAGAAAGTCGACGGAGGTGCCCGGTGAAAGTGAAAGCGGTCAACGGCTTCGCGCGCATCCTCAAGGCCGAGGGCATTCCCTGGGTGAGCTGCTATCCCACCAGCCCGGTGAACAACGCGCTCGGGGAAGAGGGCGTGCCCATCCTCATGATGGGCGAGGAGCGCTTCGCGGTCGCGGTGGCCGACGCCTTCTCGCGCGTCACCAGTGGCAAGCAGATCGGCGCGTGCACCGTCATGGCCGGGCTGAATGCCGCCGGCATCCAGATGGCGTACGGCGCCGTCGCGCAGGCGTGGGAGGACTCCTCGCCGCTGCTCGTCATCGCCGAGGGCGTCGGGCCGTCGGCCGCGCGTCACACGCACTACGACATCGGCGAGGCCTTCAAGTCCGTCACCAAGTGGGTGGGCGAGATCGGCCGCGCCGAGCTGGTGCCGGACTATCTGCGCCGCGCGTTCACGCACCTGCGCTCCGGGCGCCCCGGGCCCGTCCTTTTGCTGATCCCGCGCGACCTCGGAGAGTACGACGAGGCCGAGCACCCATACACGACCGTGAAGGGCTGGCGCAGCGGCCCCGATCCCGACGACGTGACGAGCGCGATCAAGGCGTTCGCGGCCGCGAAGGACCCGCTGCTGTTCGTGGGCGAGGGCGTCCTCTACGCCGACGCCACCTCCGAGCTGCTGCGCTTCGCCGAGCTGGCGCAGATGCCCGTGCTGACGACCCTCAAGGGCAAGAGCGCGTTTCCGGAACCGACAAGAAGACGATCGTGCAGTGCACGATCGACACGCTCGATCTCAATCGCTCGTACGAGACGCGCCACGCCGTGGTCGGCGACGCGAAGCTCACGCTGCAGGCGCTCTCCGAGGAGCTGTCCAGGCGCGGCGCGCCGAAGAAGAACGCGGCCCTCGTCGACGAGATCCGCGCGGCCAAGCAGGAGTTCCTCGCGAAGTTCCGGCCGTGGCTGGACTCGAACGAGACGCCGATCAATCCGTATCGCGTGCTCGGTGACCTCATGAAGGTGCTCGATCCGAAGAACTCGTTCGTCACCGCCGACTCCGGCAACACGCGCGACCAGACGAGCACGGTGTACGAGGCGCAGATCCCGCGCGGGTTTCTCGGCTGGGGCAACGTCTCGACGCTGGGGTTCAGCCTGGCCGGCGCCGTCGCCGCCAAGCTCGCCTATCCCAATCGCCAGTGCGTGCACGTCACCGGCGACGCCGGCGTCTGCTACATGATGGGCAACTTCGAGGCCGTCGCGCGCTACGGCATCGGGATCACCACGCTGCACATCAACAACGGCGGCTACTCCGGCTACGGCCCCGGCTTCTGGGGCGCCGGCCACGACCCCTACACCTGGAAGGTCTCCGACCACGGCAACGCGTGCATGGCGAACATGGCCAAGGCCGTCGGCTTCCACAGCGAGGACGTGGACAAGCCGTCGGAGATCGTGCCCGCGCTCAAGCGCGCGCTCGACGAGAACGCCAGGGGTCGGCCGGCCTTCGTCGAGTTCCTGTGCAGCCACCACCCGGTGCACGGCGGCTGGGTGCGATCGGCCTGATGCGCGTCGGCATCCTCGTGCCCACGCGTGGCGCCGTCATGCAGTCGGCCCGGCGCCCACCCGTCGAGGAGTGCTGGGCGATGGCGCGCCACGCCGACGAGGCGGGATACGACGCGGTGTGGGTCGGCGACAGCGTCGTCGCCAAGCCGCGGCTCGAGCCGCTCACCACGCTCGCGTACCTGGCCGCGATGACGTCGCGCGTGCGGCTCGGCACCGCGGTGCTCCTCCCCGCCCTCCGGCAGCCCGTGGTGCTCGCCCATCAGATCGCGAACGTGGACGCGCTGTCGCGCGGACGCGTCGTGCTCGGGCTCGGGGTGGGCTGGAGCCTGCCGTCTGCCGAACGCGAGTGGGCGGCGTGCGGCATGGACCACAGGCGCCGGGTGCAGCGGCTGGAAGAGCACGTCGAGATCTGGCGGATGCTCTGGCGCGGGGAGCCGGTCACGCACCGCGGCCACGCCGTCGAGCTGGTCGAGCACACCATCGGCCCCCTGCCGTGGAGCGCGGCGGGGCCGCCCGTGCTCATCACCGCGGGCAACCGCGGCGAGTTCCTGCCCGCGCAGTTCGAGCGGTTCGCGCGGCTGGGCGACGGCATCATCACGACGTACGTCGACGCCGACGAGTGCCGGCGCCTGCGCGCGCTGGCCGAGGAGGCCCTCGACCGGCACGGCCGCACGCTGCCCGCGTTTCCGCTCTGCGTCTACACGACGGTGCGCCTGGACGACGACGTCGCGCGCGCCGAGCGCACCACGCGCGAGTTCCTGGCGACCTACTACGGCGGCGGTGTCCACCTGCGCGGACTGATGGGGCTCGGCCCGGCGGACGCGGTGATCGGCGCGCTGCGACGCTACGCGGACGCCGGCGTGACCGACCTCTGCGTCCGCTTCGTCGGCGACGACCAGCAGGCGCAGCTCGAGCGCTTCACGAAGGAGGTCCTGCCGGCCGTCGCGTGAGCCGGCAAAGGAGGAAACGACTGTGAGCGACGAGATCAGCATCCAGTTCACGCGCTTCTCGGCGTTCTACTCGCCCCTGATCGCGACGATCGCGGGCGGCTTCCTGAGGGACGAGGGACTCGCGGCGAAGCACTCCATCGCGCCGCCCGGCAAGTCGGCGATCGAGAGCGTCGTGGCCGGCACCGTGCACGTCTGCCAGTCGGCGCCCTCGCAGGGCTTCGGTCCGCTGGAACAGGGCCAGGCACCGCCCGCGGTGCACTTCGCTCAGATCAACGAGAAGGACGGCTTCTTTCTCACGGGGCGGGCGCCCGATCCCGCCTTCACCTGGGACAAGCTCCGCGGCACCCGCGTGCTCGTGGATCACGGCGGCCAGCCGCTGGCCATGTTCAAGTACGCGTGTCACAAGCGCGGCATGGATTACGCGGCGCTCACGGCCGTCGACGTGCCGGGCGGCCAGATGGATCAGACCTTCCGCAAGGGCGAGGGCGACTACGTCCACCAGCAGGGACCGGCGCCGCAGCAGCTCGAGCACGACGGCGTCGGCCACGTGGTGGCCTCGGTCGGTGAGGCGATCGGGCCGTGCGCGTTCTCGAGCCTCGCGGGCAGCCGCGAGTGGCTGAAGACCGACATGGCGCGGCGCTTCATGCGCGCCTATCGCAAGGCGCG
>QHSB01000112.1 GCA_003220335.1 Candidatus Rokuibacteriota bacterium | reverse complement strand
AGAGGCTGATGAAAGGCTGTTCCGTCGGCTCCACTTCCGCCAAGCGGTCGAGCAAACCGTCGAGATCCATGCCCCCCCCTTCAGACGCGGATGGCCTGCCGCTCGGCGTCCCAGGCGGCAAAGCAGGTCTGGTGAAAACGGAGGAGTTCCCGGCGCGGATGCTCGCACTCGCATTCGATCTCCTGTGGACCGATCACCCCCTCGCACGCGACACAACGCTGGCCCGATCCGGGGCCGAACCACGTGATCAAGCACTTCTCGGGCGGCAGCTGGCCACTCTCCAGCTTCTCCCTGATCATCGTCCGGATGCGATCGAGGTCCACTGTCCCACCTCCGCGAGCCTGATTTGTGCTGCGCCCAGGCATGCGAAGGCGGTGCCAACGACCCCCCTCGTGTTACCCTCGCCGCATGATTCCGGCGACGATGCGCGCGTCCTTCTACGAGGGGCCGGGGCGGTTCGCGACCGGCTCCGTGGCGACGCCGGCTCCTGCCCGCGGCGAGGCGTTGCTGCGCGTGCGGCGCGTGGGCATCTGCGGTACCGACCTGCACATCTTCCAGGGTCACCTCGACCATCGGGTGCCGCGCGGTGGCGTGATCGGCCACGAGACGTTCGCCGAGGTCGTGGAGGCGCCGAAGGACAGCGGCTTCGCCGCCGGCGACCGCGTCGTCGTCGAGCCGGTCGTCTTCTGCGGGGCGTGCCGCGCCTGCCGCATGGGAGCCTCGTACCTCTGCTACCAGCTCAAGGTGCTCGGCGTGGACCTGCCGGGCGGCATGCGCGAGTACTACCCGGTCACGACCGACCATCTGCTGAAGGTGCCCGACGCCCTCGGCGACGACGCGGCGGCGGTGATCGAGCCGCTTGCGGTGGCCACTCACGACGTCACGCGCGCCGGCGTCAAGCACGGCGACCGCGTGCTCGTCTTCGGCGGCGGACCGATCGGCACGCTCATCGGGCTGGTGTGCCGCCAGCGCGGTGCCGAGGTGGTCGTCGCCGAGATCAACGAGTTCCGACTCGGCCTGCTCGGCACCCTCGGCCTTCCGACGCTCGGACGCGGACACGACGCCGTGAAGTTCGTCAACGAGTGGACGGACGGGGTCGGCGTGGACGTGGCGTTCGAGGTGACGGGGCGGCCGGAAGCGGTGCGCGCGGTCACCGACGTCGTGCGCGTGTGGGGCACGATCAGCATCGTGGCCATCCACGCCGAGCCGATGGCCGTCAACCTCTACCAGATGTTCGCGCGCGAGCTGACCATGCACGGCAGCCGGCTGTACACGCGCGCGGCGTGGGAGGAGGCGATCCGGCTCGCGGCGAGCGGCGCGGTGCCGCTCGCTCCGCTCGTGAGCCGCAAGATCCCCCTCGACGCGCTCACCGAAGGCATGCAGGCCGCGCTGGGAGGCGCCAACGTCATGAAAGTACTGGTGGAGCTATGAGAGCGGTGGCGGTGCTCGCGGCGGCCGCGCTGCTGGCCGGCTGCACGACGCGCTTCGACATCGGCGGCGGCGAGTGGGCCAAGCCCGGCACGCAGGTCCCCCAGGTCACGCAGGACGAGATGGAGTGCGCGCGCGTGGCCGTCGACGCGCGACCGTTCCCCGACACCATCGTCGGCGGGCTCGCCGACATCGTGGCGGCGAAGATGCAGGACATCAAGATGGACCGCGACTTCAACCGCTGCATGGCCGCCAAGGGATACCAGCCCGCGCGCGGCTGACGTCTCAGGCGACGCGGTCGCGGAGCCCCTGCTCGCCGGCCATGCGCGCGCAGCTGGCGCAGCAGAAGAACTCGCCCCTGGCTTCAACGCCGTGGCCGACCACCTTGCAGCCACAGTGTGCGCACGCCGGCGCCAGCCGGTGGATGGCGCACTCGAAGCTGTCGAACACGTGGCGCTTGCCGCCCGCCGTCACCTCGAACGCCTTGTCGTACTCGTTGCCGCAGACGTCGCACTTGGCCATGGCGGACTCCTCCTGAGGGCCGGGCGGTGCAATCCCGACGCCGCTGAGGCGCGCCCCGCGTGAGCCTCGACTGGGTCCTCGGCGCCGTCGTGATCGCCGGCGCCTTCTTCGTCCTGGGGCTCGCCGGCTTCGGCAACGGCCTCGTGGCGCTGGCGTTCCTGCCACTCGTGATGTCGCCCGTCGCGGCGATCGTGCTGCTGACCGTCTACACCGTGCTCGCGACGATCGTCATCTTCCTTCCGCTGCGCCGAGACTTCGATCCCGCCGGCCTGCCCGCGCTGCTGCTCGGCTCCGTGCTGGGCACGCCGCTGGGCGTGTGGGTGCTCGCCGCGTTGCCGGCGAGCACCCTGACGCGATTGATCGGGCTCGTGTTGCTCGCCGTCGTCGCGCTCGAGTGGCTCGGCCTCTATCCCACGCGCCTGCCCGGCCGCGGCTGGGCTCTCGGCGCCGGCGTCGCCGCCGGGCTGCTGGGCGCCGGAGTGGGAACGCCGGGTCCGCCCGTCGTGTTGTACACGGCGTCGCAGGGTTGGTCGGCGCGCACGATCAAGGCCAACCTCCAGGCCTTCTTTCTCGTGAACCAGGCGGTGATCATGATCGGCTACTGGTGGGCGGGCTTGCTGACGACGGAGGTCTGGCGCTACGCGGCGGTGTTCCTCGTGCCGGCCACGCTCGGCCTGCTCCTCGGCATGGCGCTGTTCGCGCGGGTGGACCAGGCGCGCTTCCGCCGCATCGTCTTCGCGATCCTGTTCGCGTCGGGTCTCCTGCTCGTCGTCCGCGGTTAGCTCACCGCCATCACGTGCTATCGTGTGCGGCACCCGGACGATCCCACGGAAAGGACCCCATCGCCATGAGCGTCAAGCGCCACCAGGTCGGACCTCGCATGAGCCAGGCCGTCGTCCACGGCAACATCGTCTACCTCGCGGGCCAGGTCGCCGGCGACGAGCCGACGACCAAGGCGCAGACCGTGGCGGTCTTGAAGAAGATCGACGCGCTGCTGGCCGCCGCCGGCACCAGCAAGTCGAATCTCTTGTCGGCCACCGTCTACCTCGCCGACATGAAGACGTACGACCAGATGAATGCGGCCTGGGACGCGTGGGTCGATCCCGTCAACACGCCGGCGCGCGCCACCGTCGAGGCGAAGCTGGCGCAGCAGAGGTTCCTGGTCGAGATCGCCGTCGTCGCGGCGATCTGAGAGGCCGGCCTCCTCGAGGGCCTGAGCCCACGCCGTCGCGGCATGCGCCTGGGGAAAGACTTCATTAGTTCGTGGACGGACGTATATATCGGCCGCTCGCGGAACGCCCTCCAAGCCGCTGAAATAATGTGAGTGTTCCTATGGCAAGGACCATGCTCTGTCCTGCTTGTCATGAGCAGTTGCGCGCGCTGTACGGTGACCCGAGAGCCGGCGACCGGCGCGTCGGCCTCCCCCTCCGCGCTCTGCGCCGAGCACGCGCTCGCCGTGCTCGAGGACGTCCGCCGGCATCTCGCCACGACGCTCACCTCGTTGGAGCGCGCAACTGACCGCGCTGCGTACGTCGTGGCGTCGGGCCCAGGATGAGCAGCGCAGCCGAGCGACCGCGCTCCCGTCTCGAGCGATGCTGGTTCTGCCACGACCGGATCCTGCCCGACGACTCGAAACGCGCCCTGCCGGGTTACGACCTGACCGTCCACGCGCGCTGCTACAAGGCTGCGACCGAGCCGGGCGCGCCCTCGGATCCTACCGCGGCCTGAACGGCCACACGAGCTGCGCCGCATAGCGGCGCGGCACCGGGTTCGTCTCGATCCCGTACGCCGGCGGAAAATGCTCCGGCAGGTAGTACGTGCCGAGCACCCGATCGATCACCGGCAGGTGGATCGCGAAGTTCTTGTCCACCGGCGCCGTCGCGTGATGCCAGTGGTGAAACTTCGGCGTTCCCAGGACGCGCTCGAGCGCGCCGAAGCGGAAGCGGACGTTGGCGTGCACGAAGATCGCGTGAAAGGACACGAAGACGAGGTAGGCGTAGACCGGCCCCGTCGAGAAGCCCAGCACGTAGAGGGGCACGAACGCCAGGGCGCGTGTCACCACCGCGTCCACGAGGTGGATGCGCGAGGCCGCGAGCCAGTCCATGGCCTCCGACGAGTGGTGCACGGCGTGAAAGCGCCACAGGAACGGCACCGTGTGGAAGAGCCGGTGCACCGCGTACTCCGACAGGTCGGCCACGAGCACGATCTCGACGAACTGCAGCAGGACGGGCTGCGCGGCCACCGCATGCTGGACGGCGGGGTGCACCGCCCACTTGAAGAACATCGCGGCCGGGATGAGGGTGAGCAGCACCGTCACCTGCACGAGCAGATGGCTCACCGCGAAGTGGGCGAGATCGGTGGCCCAGCCGGGCCGGAAGATCCGCTGCGCGGGCAGCCGCGCGAAGAGCCGCTCGAGCGGGACGAAGAGCATCGAGAGCACGAGGACGTTGAGCAGGAACCAGTCGAGACCGAGGTAGCGGGTGCCGCCGAGCGTGCCGATCGGCGCCTGCGAGCCGCCGAGCAGCGTGGCCGCCACCACGAGGCCGATCCCCGAGAGCCCCAGCCGCGCACGGCGGCTGAGCACGATCGACAGCACCCCGAGGCCGAAGCCGGCAAGGAGGTGCAGGTGGATCAGGAAGCGGATGAGGTCGAGCGGGTAGAGGGCGCGCGCGTCGGGCGTCGTGAGAAACGACGGAAAGCGCAGACAGAGCACGCCGCCGAAGCCGAGCGCGGCCAGGGCGACCGAGAAGACGCCGCTGATGAAGCCGCGTCCGAAGCGCGTCTCGTAGCCGAGGGGGCGCTCGGCTAGCTGCACGCGCCCTCGGCTAGTTGCACGCCTCGAAGAGCCCGGCCGCGCCCTGCCCGCCGCCGATGCACATGGTCACCACGCCGTAACGGGCACGGCGTCGCAGCATCTCGTTGGCGATGGTGCCGACCATGCGCGAGCCCGTCATGCCGAACGGGTGCCCGATCGAGATCGAGCCGCCGTTGACGTTCAGGTTCGCGGGATCGAGGCCGAGCGTGTCGCGGCAGTAGACGACCTGCGAGGCGAAGGCCTCGTTCAGCTCCCAGACGTCGATGTCCTTCACCGACAGCCCATGGCGCTTCAAGAGCTTGGGCACGGCGTAGACGGGCCCGATGCCCATCTCGTCCGGCTCGCAGCCCGCGATCGCGAAGCCGCGGAAGACCAGCGTGGGCCGGATGCCGAGCTGCTTCGCGCGCTCCATCGACATCAGCAGGGTGGCGGACGCCCCGTCCGAGAGCTGCGACGAGTTGCCGGCGGTGACGCTGCCCTGGCCGCTCTTGTCGAACACGGGCGGCAGCGACCGCAGGCCTTCCAGCGTCGTGTCGGCGCGGTTGCACTCGTCCTTCTCGACGTAGAACGGCTCCTCGCCGACCTTCTCGCCGGTCTTCTTGTCGAGGACGGCGCGGGTGACGTGCATCGGCGCCAGCTCCTCCTTGAAGAAGCCCTCCTGCTGGGCGCGCGCCGTGCGCTGCTGGCTCGACAGCGAGTACTCGTCCTGGGCCTGCCGCGTGACCTTGTAGCGCTTGGCGACGACTTCCGCCGTGTCGCCCATCGTCATGTAGATGCCGGGCAGGTGTTCCTTCACCCACGGGTTCGGGCTCGAGTCCCGCTGCATCATCGTGATCGACTCCACGCCGCCGCCGAACACGACATCGGCGCCCTCGTTGACGATGTAGTTGGCCGCGATGGCGATGGCGTTGAGCCCGGAGGAGCAGAAGCGGTTGATCGTCAGCCCGGCGACCGAGACGGGCAGACCCGCGCGCATCGCCGCCACCCGCGCGATGTTGTGGCCCTGCGAGCCGTGCGGCTGGCCGCAGCCGAGGATCACGTCCTCGACTTCCTTCTTGTCGAGCTGCGGCACCTTGCCCAGCGCGTCGCTGATGCAGTGGGCGGCGAGGTCCGACGGCAGCGTCATGTTGAACGAGCCGCGGCCGGACTTGGCGAGCGGCGTGCGGCTGCTGGCGACGACGACGGCTTCTCTCATGGCGGTTCCTTTCGTCCGGGCGGGTTCGGCGTGCCGCAAGTGTACCGCTAGTCGGGCCGCGCGCGCAGGAGCCCCGGCAGCGGCCGGAGATCGCGGAATTCGTGGTCAGGCTTGGGGACGTCGGAGGCCAGGGCCAGGCCCCGGCGATTGATCCAGGCGACCGTGATGCCGAGCGGCTTGGCGCCGACCATGTCGGTGCGCTGGGACTGGCCGCAGTGGAGCAGCCGGGTCCTGTCCGCCTCGCCGTGACGCAGGAGGAAGCGGAAGAGCGTGCCGTCGGGCTTGTAGCCGCGCGCGCGCTCGGCCGTGCAGAGCACGTCGAAGCGCCGGCCGAGCTCGGTCACCGCGAGCAGGTCATCGTCGATGTTCGACACGAGCGCGAGACGGACACGACCGCTCAGGTGATCCAGTGTCTCGTCGACGTCGTCGAACCGACGGAAGCGCGGGAAGGCGTCGAAGTAGTGGCGGATGAGATCGGGATCGCCGCGGAGACCGAAGTGGTGAAAGGTCTCCTCGAGCGAGGCGCGACAGATCTCGCGATAGGGACGGTAC
Source organism: Candidatus Rokuibacteriota bacterium (assembly GCA_003220335.1). Lineage (GTDB taxonomy): Bacteria > Methylomirabilota > Methylomirabilia > Rokubacteriales > CSP1-6 > AR12. The sequence continues at coordinate 4,402 of QHSB01000112.1, read as the reverse complement.
GGCTGCCAGTAGCGGCGGATGTTGGCCGCCTCCCAGTGCTCCCAGAACTCGAGCACGTCCAGCTGGGGCGCGCCGACCGCGCGCAGGATGGCGGCGAAGGCGTCGCGCGAGCCGCCCCGCACATCCACGAGCGTGCCGTAGACATCGAACGACACGATGAACGGTGTCACTCTCGTCTGGCTCGCGGTTTGCTCGTTGAAGCAGGCAGTCGCCCGGGGGTCGACCAAATATGAAACACGCCGACACCCTGGACTTCACCTGGCAATCCACCGCCTGGGTGAAAACCTACGAGAGCCCGACACAGTTCACGATCACCGGACCGTTCACGCTGTCCGGCCAGGGAACCGTGACGTTTGCCGAGCTCGTCACCGGCGGCCTTGGCGGGCGCACCCTCACGTTCGGGGGCACCTACGGAGGCGCGCTCACGGCCACGGGTGATGGAACGTACAACGGCCCCATGACCTTCCCAACGTCGTCCGGGGCGCGTAACGGCCTCGGTGGCCTGACGCCGACCGCCGATGGATTCACACTGGTCGTGAATCGGGCCGCGTCCGGTCCCGACGCGGGCGCCTCGTTCGTCGGTGTCGCGAGCCAGATGAGCGCCGGCGGCGGGTCGAGCGTGGCCGCGAGCGAGCCGAGCCTGTGGCTCCTGGTGTCGGCAGGCCTGGCCGCCGCTGTGCGTCTCAGGTCGCGGCAGCGTCGCGTCGAAGACGCTACCTGACGCCGGGCGGCGCGCCGGCGGCGTAGGCGGCCGCGACGTCCTTGCTGGTGTCGCGCTGGAACGTCGGTGACATGACGATCTCCTCGATCACCGTGCGCGACGGCATCGTGCAGCAGGTGAGAATCGCGCGCGCGACGTCCTCGGCCTGCATCATCGTCGAGCGCGCCTGCGCGTCGGGCACGAGCGGGCGCTTGTCGAGGATCGGCGTGTCCACCTCGGCCGGCAGAATCGTCGTGGCGCGGATGCCGCGGTTGCGCAGCTCGGTGTGCAGGGCCTGCATCATCGCGCGCGCGCCGGCCTTGGCCACGCCGTAGGCGACGCCGGAGAACCCGCCCGGCCGCAGCGCCGCCATCGACGCCACGGTGATCACGGTGCCCGCGCCGCGCTCGAGCATCGACGGCAGCAGCGTCTGCGTGAGCGCGTAGACGCCCGTCGTGTTCACGCCGAGCACGGCGTCCCACTCGTCCTGCCCGACCCACCGGATGCTGCGCGCGTGGCTCGACTGGCCGGCGTTGTTGACGAGGATGTCCACGCCGCCGAACGTCTTCACCGCCCACGCGCCCAGCTCGCGCGCGTCGTGGGGCTTCGTGAGGTCGCACGTCTTGCTGGCCGCCGTCCCCTTGTCACGCTGGATCTCCGCGACGACCTGCTCGAGCGGCTCCTTGCGGCGGCCGGCGACGGCGACCCGCGCGCCCTCGGCGGCGAGCATGAGGGCGGTGGCGCGGCCGATGCCCGTGCCGGCGCCGGTGACGAGCGCGATCTTGCCTTCGAGTGTCTTCATGGTCTCCTCGGTGATCGAGGGGTGCCGCGGCTCCGCCGGGGCGCCCCGAGCGTTGGGGGGCTTGAGGGGCCATATCGGGGCCCCCCATGTTCTACGGGCGCGGCAGCCGCGAGGTCTCCGCGCACGCGCGCTCGACCTCGTCGACGGTCTTGGGCGTGCCGGCCGTCAGGATCTCGCGGCCAGCGGCGGTGATGAGCACGTCGTCTTCGATGCGCACGCCGATGCCGCGGAACTCCCTCGGCACCGGGTGGGTGATCTTGGGCGCCTTCGCCTTCTCGTCTTCTTCCAGTTTCTTGGCGGCGGCGATGCCCAGGCGATAGCGCCGCTCCCACTGCTCCTCCTCGCTGTACTCGCGCAGCGAGTAGGTCACGCTCTCGCGCTCGGGATCGACGTAGAGCCCGGGCTCGACGGTGAAGACCATACCGGGCTCGAGGGCACGCGAGGCGCCGTGCATCCGGTAGTCGCCGACGTCGTGCACGTCCATGCCGAGCCAGTGGCCGGTGCCGTGCATGTAGAACTCGCGATAGTGGTGCATGGCGAGGGAGTCGGCGACGCCGCGCGGCAGCAGTTTGAGATCGACCAGCCCCTCGGTCAGCACGCGGCGCGCGGCGTCGTGCACCGCCTCGTAACGCCCTCCGGCCTTCGCAGCGTCTATCCCCGCCGACTGAGCGCGCAGGACGATCTCGTAGACCGCGCGCTGCGGCCCGCTGAAGCGTCCGTTGACCGGAAAGGTGCGCGTGATGTCGGCGGCCATGTAGCCGTACTCGCAGCCGGCGTCGATCAGCAGGAGGTCGCCGTCCGCCATGCGCCGGGTGTTCTCGACGTAGTGCAGGATGCACGCGTTGGGCCCCGAGGCCACGATGGACGGGTAGGCGTTGCGCGAGGAGCCGTTGACGCGAAAGACGTACTCGAGTGCCGCCTGCACCTCGTACTCGTGCATCCCCGGCCTGGCGTAGCGCATGGCCTCGGCGTGGGCATCGCGGCTGATCGCGCACGCGCGGCTCAGGCGCGCGATCTCCGCGGGCGTCTTGCGCAACCTCAGCTCGTGCAGCAGTGGCCCCGGATCCTCGATCCGCACCGGCGCCGGGAAGCCCCGCGCCCGCGCGCCGCGCAGCTCGGCGACGAGCCGCGTGATCCGCGCGTCGAAGGCGTGGTTGCCGAGCCGGTAATAGAGGACGGGCCGCTCGACGGCGTACTCGCGCAGCTTGGCGTCGAGCTGGTCGATCGTGTAGGCGGCGTCGGCGCCGTAGGTCGCGATGGCGCCCTCGGTGCCCGCGCGCCGGCCGTTCCAGATCTCCATCTCGCGGTCGCGCGGCCGCACGAAGAGCACGAAGCGCTCCTTCGCGTGCGCCGGGTTGATCACGGCGACCGCGTCGGGCTCGTCGAAGCCGGTCAGGAAGAAGAAGTCGCTCGCCTGGCGGAACTCGTAGTGGACGTCGCCGTTGCGCAGGCTCTCGATGCCTCCGGGAATCACGGCCAGCGCATCGCCGATCGCGGCCGTGAAGCGCTGGCGGCGCTCGAAGAAGGGCGCCAGGTCCGGGCTCATGTCCCCTTGATACCATAAGGACCGCCCCGATGGCCCGCCTCAGCGTCCTCGACCAGTCGCCCGTCCGGAGCGGGACCAGCCCCGCTGACGCGATCGGCGAGACCCTGGCGCTGGCGCGCCGATGCGACGAGCTGGGGTACACGCGCTACTGGCTCGCCGAGCACCACTCGACGCCGGCGCTCGCGGGCTCCGCGCCCGAGGTGCTGATCGGCCAGGTGGCCGCGGTGACCTCGGGCATCCGGGTGGGCTCGGGCGGCGTCATGCTCCAGCATTACAGCGCGCTGAAGGTGGCCGAGAATTTCCGCGTGCTGGAGACGCTCTATCCCGGCCGCATCGATCTCGGCATCGGCCGCGCGCCGGGCAGCGATCAGCTGACCGCGCGCGCGCTCGGCGGCAGCGGCACGCCTGAGTTCTTTCCGCAGCAGGTGCAGGACCTCGTGGCATTCCTGCACGGCGAGCTGCCGGCGGAGCACCCGTTCGCGAAGGTGCGCGCGATGCCGACGGGCCCGTCGGCGCCGCCGCTGTGGCTGCTCGGCTCGAGCGACCAGTCGGCGGCGCTCGCCGCGCACTTCGGGCTGGCCTTCTCGTTCGCGCACTTCATCAACGCCGACGGCGGCGCCGAGATCACGCGCGCCTACGCGCGCGAGTTCAAGCCCTCGCCCTGGCTGGCCACGCCGCAGGCCAGCGCCGCCGTCTTCGTCGTGTGCGCGGAGAGCCACGACGAGGCCGAGCGGCTGGCGCAAAGCCGCGATCTCTTCATCGCCCGGCTCTACACGGGGCGCGGTGGCCGCTATCCGACCGTGGCCGAGGCGCAGGCGCACGAGTACACGCCCTGGGAGCGGCAGATCGTCGAGCACGCGCGCGGCCGGCGCGTCGCCGGCACACCGCACGAGTGCCGCGAGCGGCTCGAGGGACTGGCGCGCGACTACGGCGTGGACGAGATCGTGGTGGTGACGATCACCGAGACGGCGCAGACCCGGCGCCGGTCGTACGAGCTGCTCGCCGAGGCATTCGACCTGCCGCGCCGGTCCCGATGAGCGCCCACGCGCCGGATTTTCGCGAGCCGAGCCGGGTCGAGCGCATTTTCAACAAGGTCTTGCAGGTGCGCGGCCGGAAGACCGGGCGCGTGTACGCAGCCCCGGTCAACCTCCTCGAGATGGCAGGCCGGCGCTTCCTCGTGGCGCCACGAGGGCGCACGCAATGGGTGCGCAACGCCGAGGCCGCGGGCGAGGTCGTGCTCGAGCGAGGAGCGAGCCGCCGGCGCTTCCGGATCCGCGCCGTGCCCAACGAAGACAAGCCGGAGATCTTAAAGACGTACCTCGACCGCTTCAAGCTCGCGGTCCAGCGATATTTC
>QHSB01000444.1 GCA_003220335.1 Candidatus Rokuibacteriota bacterium | reverse complement strand
GGCGCTGGCCGGCAGCTACGTGTCCTACGCCTACAAGGACGCCATCGCCTTTCTGATCATGATCGCGGTGCTCCTCTGGCGGCCGCAGGGCCTCTTCGGCCGACGGATCGGGATCTGAGGTGCGGCGGGCGGCCACGCTGGTCCTCGCGGCCGCCGTCGTGGGGGCACCCTGGCTGGTGGCGGTGGTGGTGCCGCGCCAGCAGCGCTACCTCCTGCACGTCCTCATCTTCACCGCGCTCTTCGCCACGCTGGCGCTGTCCTACGACCTCGTCGTGGGCCATGTCGGCAGCCTCTCGCTCGCCCATCCCGCGTTCTTCGGCGTCGGCGCCTATGCGGCGGCGATTCTCGCCACGCGCGCCCACTGGCCGTTCCTCGCCGACCTCCTCGCGGCCGCGCTGGCCGCGGCCGTCGTGGCGGCGCTCGTCGGCGTGCCGCTCTTCCGGTTGACCGAGCACGCCTTCGCCGTCGGTACGCTCGGCCTGGCGCTCGTCGCCGGGATCGTCGCGAACAACTGGGTCGAGGTCACGCGCGGGCCGCTCTGCATCACCGGCATCCCGAAGCCCGTCCTCGGCCTGCCCGGCGGACCAATGGTCGCCATCACCACGCTGCCCGGCTACTACTGGCTCGCCCTCGCCGCGCTGGTCGCCGTCGCGCTGCTCTATCGACGCTTGACGACCTTTCGGCTCGGGCGCGCGTTTCACGCCGTGCGCGACAACGAGCCGCTGGCCGGCGCGGCCGGCATCGATCCGCTCAGATACCGCATGCTGGCCTTCACCATCGGGGCCGCCCTCGCCGGCGGCGTCGGCGCGCTGTACGTCCATTACCTCTCCGTCATGTGCCCGGAGGAGATGACCGTCGCCCTCACCGTGAACCTGCTGGTCATCGTCTTCCTCGGCGGGGTCGGCACCCTGCGCGGCGTGCTGGTGGGCGCCGTCCTCTTCACCGCGCTCCCCGAACTCCTCCGATTGGCGCCGACGTGGCGCCTCGTGATCTACGGCGCACTCCTGCTGCTCGTCGTCGTCCGCTCGCCCGAGGGGATCGACAGCCTGCTGCGCCGCGCGACCGGCGCGCGCCCCGCCCGCTGATGGCGCTGCTGGAGATCCGCGGCCTCGTCAAGCGCTTCCTCGGCGTCACGGCCGTCGATCAGGTCGATCTCATCGTCGAGCCGGGCGAGCTGGTGAGCCTCATCGGCCCGAACGGCTCGGGCAAGACCACGCTCTTCAACTGCGTCACCGGCTACCTCGCGGCCGACGGCGGTCGCGTGCTGTTCCGCGGCCGCGACCTGACCAACGCCGCGCCCCATCGCGTGGCGCGCCTGGGGGTCGCGCGCACGTTCCAGCAGGTGAGCGTCTTCCCGCGCCTCAGCGCGCTCGAGAACCTTCTCGTCTTCCTCCAGCAGCACCAGGAGGAGCACCTGCTGGCGCGGCTGCTCCGCACCCCGCGCCTGCAACGACTCGAGGCGGAGGCCGTCGAGCGGGCGCGCCGGCTGCTCGATCTCGTCGGACTGACCGACAAGGCCGACGCCGGCGCCGGCAGCCTCTCCTACGGTCAGCGCAAGCTCCTCGCCTTCGCGGCCGCGCTCATGCCCGACCCCGATCTCCTCCTTCTCGACGAGCCGGCGGCGGCGGTCAACCCCACGATGATCAATCAGATGAAGGACCACATCCTCGCGCTGCATCGGCAGGGCAAGACCGTGCTGCTCGTCGAGCACAACATGGAGGTGGTCATGGACATCTCCCAGCGCGTCGTCGTGCTCGATCACGGCCAGAAGATCGCCGAGGGGTCTCCGGAGGCCATCCGCCGGGACTCCCGCGTCATCGAGGCGTACTTTGGCCGTTGACGGCACCCTGCTCGAGCTGCGGGAGGTCGTCGCGGGCTACGAGGAGGTCGAGGTGCTGCGCGGCGTGTCGCTCGCGGTGCGCGCGGGCGAGATCGTCTGCATCATCGGCGCGAATGGCGCCGGCAAATCCACGCTGCTGCGGACCGTATTCGGCATGGTGCCGCCGCGCGCGGGCGCGATCAGCTTCGCCGGCGAGGACATCGCGCGGCGGTCATCGCTGGAGGTGCTCAGGCGCGGCATCGGCTATGTCCCGCAGGGGCGCTGCAACTTCCCGGCGATGAGCGTCGAGGAGAATCTCGAGATGGGCGCCTACCTGCGCCGCGACGCCCGCGTGCGCGGCGACATCGAGGCGCTGCTGGCGCGTTTCCCGATGCTCGCCACCAAGCGCCGCGAGCCGGCCGGCGCGCTCTCCGGCGGCCAACAGCAGATCCTCGAGATGGCGATCGCGCTGCTGCTGAATCCGCGACTGCTCATGGTCGACGAGCCGTCTCTGGGACTCGACCCGCGCATGGTCGAGATCGTGTTCGACACGCTGCTCGCGATCAACCGCGACGGCACGACCATCCTCATGGTCGAGCAGAACGCGAAGAAGGCGCTGTCCGTATCGCACCGCGGCTTCGTCCTGGAGCTCGGCCGCAACCGCTTCGAGGGCACCGGACGCGAGCTGCTCGACAACCCCGACGTGCGCCAGCACTACCTGGGCGGGTAACGAGACCGCGATCCAACCGGCTGCTCGCGTCCGTCCGTTACAAGCCCAGCAGACCCCTGTACGTCGCGCTGCCCACCGGGCTCTGGGACCAGCCGGGAGCCACCGCGATCGCCTTGATCGTGGTCGTCAGGACAACCAGGATGGGGCCCGTGTATTGCGGTGACGAGGTCGTCGGCGTGCTGCCATCGGTCGTGTAGTAGATGGTCACGCCCGGACTGCTGTCCGAGATCGAGACGAGCTGCGGCAGGAGATACGACCCAGCGGGCGGACTGAAGGTGGGGGTAGCCGCCTGCAAGGTGTAGGTGGCGGTGGCCACGGTGCTGTTGGCCATCCCCGGATTTGCCGCCATCGCCTTGATCGTCGTGGTCTGCGTCACCGCGATCGCCCCCGTGTACGCCGCCGACGAGGTCGTCGGCGTACTGCCGTCGGTCGTGTAGTAAATCGTCGCGCCGCTGGTGGTGTCACCGAGCGCGACGGACCGCGGTTGCGAGTACGTCCCGGCGGGCACGCTGAACGTCGGGGTCGCGACCTGGATCGTATACGTGGCGCTGGCCACCGCACTCGTCGTATACCCCGGCGCCCCCGCGATCGCCTTGATCGTCGTGGTCTGCGTCACCGTG
>QHSB01000443.1 GCA_003220335.1 Candidatus Rokuibacteriota bacterium | reverse complement strand
TTCTTCACGGCGTCGGTTTGGCTGCCGAGGTCGGTCCGCACGTATGAAACCTTGACCGGCTTGCCGTCTTTGCCGACGCCTTCAAAGGTAACTTTGTTGGTCTTGGGCTCCCACTCCCACTTGTGCGCAGCCTTGAAGAGTCCGGTAATCTCCCCGTTCCAGGTGTAGCGGACGGCCTCAACTTTGTCCCACGAATCTATACCGAAGGTCTTAGCGACTTGATCGAGAATTGGCGCGCGTTGCTGCGCCCAGGAGTTTGGAGTAAGGACCAGCACTCCGCAAAGCACAAGACCCATCATGGTTAAACGGCGGGCATTTCTCATAGAGTTCACTCCTCGGTGAATTTGGGAACGATGTTGACTGGGATAACGGGCAAAGATTCGATCTCTTCTCTCTCAACCGTAGGAATCAGTTTTGGAAATTGATTCCATCATTAGCGCGCTATCTCCCCGGAGTCGAAACAGGAGAGCCTCGACCCTCGAAGCTCTCCTGCTGCTTTGCGAACAATCAGCCAGCTTTGGCGAAGACCACATCTGACTTCGCCACGTCTGACCGCAGTGATCTGAAGCCCGCGCGAACCTCTTCGGAAAAGAGTTGCGGCTGTTCCCAGGCCGCAAAATGTCCGCCTTTCTCCACCTTGTTGTAATGGATCAGTTTGGGATACACCCGCTCTGCCCAGCTCCGCGGGGCTGGATAGAGTTCGTCAGGGAAGACGCTCACGGCAACCGGGATGGAGACGCCTTTGGCGTTGAAATACCCGAGTTTGTTCTCCCAATAGAGACGGGCGCCAGAAAGCGCCGTGTTCGTCAACCAGGTGATCGTGATGTTGTCGAGGATGTCGTCGCGCGTGAGGCCCTCAGACTGTCCGTCAAAGACGCGCGCGATGAGCTCATAGCTGCGCGCGTCGTGATCAAGGAAATAAGCCGCCAGGCCGACCGGTGAATCCACGATTCCGTACAACGTCTGCGGGCGCAATCCCATCTGGTAACCGTATCCGATACCCTTTTGATATACGAACTGCAAACGCTCGTAAGCGAGTTTCTCGTCGGCTGAGAGACCCGATGGCGCCGGCGCCCCGGAAAAGGCCGCGTTGTTAATGTCGTCCGGAAACACGCCAGGCATGTTGGTGTGAATGCCGAGCAACTCCGGAGGCGCAAGCAGACCCATTTGTTCGGTGATGACCGCGCCCCAATCGCCGCCTTGCGCCACGAATTTCGTGTACCCGAGGCGCTTCATGAGCACGACCCAGGCACGCGCGATGTGGGGACCATCCCACCCGGTGGTGGTCGGTTTTCCTGAGTATCCGTAGCCCGGTATTGACGGGATCACCAGGTGGAAAGCATCTGATGCATTTCCACCATGTGCGGTGGGGTTGGTCAGCGGATCGATGATCTTCATCTGTTCGATGACGGAGCCGGGCCATCCGTGCGTAACGATCAGCGGCAAGGCATTTTCGTGTTTTGAACGGACGTGAATGAAATGAATGTCCAGTCCATCGATCTCGGTCATGAACTGCGGCAGGGCGTTCATTTTTGCCTCGATCTTGCGCCAGTCATAATCTGTCGCCCAATAGCGCGCCAGCGCCTGAATCGTCGCGAGCTGTACGCCTTGCGATTGATCTGTAACCGTTTCTCGTTCAGGCCACTTTGTCGCATTGATGCGCCGGCGCAATTCGGTCAGTTCCGCTTCCGGAACGTTCACATGAAATGGGCGAACCGCGTTTTTGTCACCTGCCTGCGTGCTCCCTTGTTGTGTAGCACCGGTGTGCATCATGGCGCACTCCTTTTGAAAGTCCCATCGGCCTTAAGAGCCCAGCTCGACGACAGACGTTGCGCCGGGGATGAGACCTGCAAGATGCTGGCGCACAACGAGCCTGCTCCGGTGCAGCACTCTGAGGAGTCTTTGGCCGTCGGCGAGTGTGGCCGGATGAGGACACCAAGGGTCTTTCGGTGACGAGAGAGTGATCTGGCCAGATTCACCCAAGTCTTGGCGCTCAGCGAGCGCCAACCCTAAAGCCCGAGGTGCAGGCGGAGGAAGGGTATCACGGGCAGAGCTCTCGCCTGTCGTGCAGGACACGAGAGCCGAAGAGGCCCAAAGGCGACGACGTGAGAAGCGCTAATTTACGACGCTTTGTTTGTGGCGCTTCGGCTGTGGTGTCGAATTGGAAGGGGCTCATAACCCAGGTCCGTCCATCAGACTCGCCGCTCCTGAGGTTGTGCGAGGCGCTCGCCCAGGGATATGAGCGCGGCGGCAAGCCACGCTCTCATCACCCCTGGTCGCCGCCGACGTTCCACGGCCGCCAGCGATCGCGATCGCGCTGCCTTGGCGCGCGCTTCCCGAAGTTGTTCGTATACGAGCATCTCGTCCGCGAGCCAGTTGTCCATCGACCGCGTCCCTTCTGTCAGTGGATCGGTACCTCGCGCAGCCACTGGACGAAGCGCCAGCGGTGGCCCTCGAGGTCGAGCGCCTCGTAGGCGCGGTAGTCCGTGCGATGGGCGTGCGGCGCACTCGCGATCTGTGCACCTGCGGCGAGTGCGCGCTGGTAGTGCGCATCGATGTCGTCGATGTACACGCTGATGTAGTGGCTCGCGGTACCGGCCGTCTTC
>QHSB01000011.1 GCA_003220335.1 Candidatus Rokuibacteriota bacterium | reverse complement strand
GTGCCCGGACCGAACTTGAAGAATGTGAAGGCGGTCTGGAAGCCGAGCCACGCCACGGTCGTCGTGTCGTGAGCGGGTCCGCCCATGGTCAGGACATAGATCAGGTCCAGCATGAGGAAGGCGTTCACGGTCGCCAGCACCGTGACCAAGAAGAGGATCGGCCGGAGGGCGGGGAGGGTCAGATAGCCGAAGCGCTGCCAGTATCCCGCCCCGTCCACCTCGGCCGCGCTGTAGACGTCCACTGAGATGGACTGCATGCCGGCCAGGAACAGGAGGGCCGCGAACGGAGCCTGGTTCCAGGCGTAGACCGACACGAGGACGTTGAGCGCGCTGAATCCGTCCTTGAAGAACGCGATGGAGCCGTCGACGAGGTGCAGGTTGTAGAGCAGCCCGTTGAACGCCCCGAACTCGAAGTCGAGAATGCCGATCCAGAGCAGCCCCACCACCACGCGGGACAGCGACCACGGGATCAACAGCAGGCTGCGCAGCAGCGGACGCCCGGCGAAGCGCTCGTTCAGGATGAGCGCCATGCCGAGTCCGACCAGTGTGGCCTCGAGCACGAAGGCCCCGACGAAGTAGAGCGTGCGCCAGAGCGAGCTCCAGTACAGGGGATCGTCGAAGATGCCGACGTAGTTCTGAAGCCCCACCCACCGGAACAGCGGCACCCGGACACCGAAGAGCTCGAGCGCCGGGCCGCTGGTCCGGAGCACGTTGACGTCGGTGAAGGAGAGCCAGAGCGAGTAGAGGAGCGGGAGCATGACGACGGCGAAGATCGCGAGTAACGCCGGCAGGACGAGGAGCAAGGCGAACCGCCCCTCGGAGAGGCGGACCCCGAGGGTCATGGGTGGCGGCTACGCCAGCGACTTCTGCAGGCTGGCGAGCTGCTTGAGGCCCTTCGGCACGGTCACGCCGCCCCGGATGATGTCGTGAACGATCGCGAGCGCCTTTGTGTCGTACTCGGCGTACCACGGCTCCTTGTAGGCCCCGATGACCTTCCCCTTCGTGGACTGCAGACGGAGAAGCTTGAGGTCGACCCAGCGGTCGTACGATTGGACGATTTCCGGGTGCTCGTACATCTCCGGGTAAGGGTTGTCGAGACCGGCGATCAAGCACCACTGCCGCTGGACGTACCAGTCACCGTTGAGGTTTCCGCCGAGGAACCGCGTCAGCTTCCATGCATCGTCGAGCGCCTTGGTCCTGGCGTTCACGACGTAGGAGTCGGTCCACATATAGGTGGCACCGGTGCCCGGGTACATCGCCATCCTGGCCTTCTTGGGGGCAAGCTTGGAGTTCTGGGGCTCTCCGGCGATGGTCTTGAGGTAGTAGGAGTGATTGGTGTGGTAGGCATACCGCCCGGCCCAGAACAGCCGGTGGACGTCGGTGGACGAGGTCTTGGTGAGAACCTCGGGGTTCACCAGCCCCGTCCTGTACATCTTCTGCCAGCGCTCCATGGTCCGAGCCGCCCCGGGCTCCTGATCGACGATCACGCGATTCTGAGCATCGAAGACCTGGGCGCCCTCGGAGAAGCAGTCGCTCATGAACTGCGGCATCGTCTCCGAAGGGCCGTGGCTCCAGTTCGGCAGGTATGGCGTGTCGCTGATCCTGTCTTTTTTCAGCTTCGTGCAGTGCTCGACCAGCTCGTCCCAGCTCCTGGCGGGCACGCTGATACCGGCCTGCTGCAGCATCGGCTCGTTGTAGATCAGAGTAAAGAGGCTGGTGAAGTACGGCACTCCGAGGAGTTTCGAGCCGTCCTTGCTCTTGAGGCTGTCGAGGTTCGCGGGCGTCATCTTCTTCTTGAGCTCGTCGACCCCGGGGAGGTCGTCCATCGGACGGATCAAGCCATTCTCATACCAACGTTGTCGGTTATTGTGGACGCAATACATGACGTCCACGACGTCGCCTGCCAGTGCGCGCGTCTCCATCGTCGGGTGATACTGCACCCAAGGGAGCGGCTCGTACTTTACCTGGCCCCCGAACTTCCGGTTGTAGAAGTTGACATAGTCCCTGACGGTGTCGGGCTTGAACACCCAGCCCGAGAAGGTGATCGGCTTGTCCGCATGCGCAGCACGGGAGAGAACGTTGCTCGCCGCCAGCCAGGTGCCGAGGACTCCCGCGTTCCTGAGAAATGTCCGCCGGTCGATAGTCCTCATGGGGACCCTCTCGCTCGGTCTCGGGCGTCTCGGACGGCGCCGCGTGTTGGCCTGTGCACATGCGGCGGGATGGAAAAAGTGACGGGATTGTGCGCATCGCCTTTGGATGTTGTCAAGGGCGCGCGCACGGATGCTGCGCGCAGGACTCAGCTCGGTAGAGGCCAGCACCGTAGATGTAGGCCGCGACCGCCGGGTCGACGAGATCCTCGAGCCGCTGACCGCTGCGTGCGGCACGGCGAACCTCCGTGGCGGAAATGCGCTCGCTCACGCCGGGCAGCAGATGCAGCATCGCACGGTCACGCACGCGCTCGGGCAGCGCGGCCAGCGAGAATCCGGGACGGCTCGCCACGACGAATTCCACCTCGCGCGTGAGGACGTCCGCGCCGCGCCACGTCGCGATGTCGAGAAACGCGTCGGCGCCGATCAGGAAGAACAGCCGGTCGCTCGGGCCGAGGGCGCGCCGGAGCCGGCGCACCGTGTCGATCGAATACGTGGCGCCGGCGACGAGATCCGGATCCTCCAGCCGTGAGGGCACGAACGCGCGCTCACCGGCGGTCGCGAGGACGACCATGGCGTGGCGGTCGTGGAACGGCGTGACAGTGCCGGCGCGCTTGTGCGGGGGAACGCCCGACGGAACGAACAGGATTTCCTCGAGCATGAGCTGGCGCCGGGCGGCGCGGGCGATGGCGAGGTGCCCGCGGTGGATGGGATCGAACGT
>QHSB01000111.1 GCA_003220335.1 Candidatus Rokuibacteriota bacterium | reverse complement strand
GTGCATCTCGAGATGCGGATCGCGCTTGAGGCCGCCGACCTGGATGAGCGGCGAGCGGCCGACCATCGCCAGACGGTCCTCGGCTCCGCGATCGGTGCGCGCGCTCCAGCCGCCCGTGACGAGCGCCTTGAGCTGCGCGTTCGACGCGCCGCCGCGCAGCGGCCCGCGCAGGTCGATGCCGCGCATCGCGTAGAGGCAGAGGTACCAGAGACCGTCGGCGGTGAGCCGGCTGCGGTCGCAGTCGGCGCAGAACGGCGCCGTGGTGGACGCGATGATGCCGAACACCGTGCCGTCGCGGAGCCGGAAGCGGTCGGCCGGCGCCGTGGAAGTCTCCACCACCGGCTCGATCCGGCCATAGCGCCGTTCGAGTACGTCCAGCATTTGCGCGCGGCTCATCACCTGGTCGGGCGACCACCGTGTGGCGCCGCCCACGTCCATGTACTCGATGAACCTCACCTCCGCGGGCACGCGCTTGCCGAACTCGATGAGGTCGGCCAGCTCGTCGTCGTTCACGCCGCGGATCACCACGGTGTCGAGCTTGGTGTTCGTGAAGCCGGCGCGCGGCACCGCCGCGATGCCCTCGAGCACCTGCGCATGCGTGCTCCGGCGCGTGAGCGCGGCAAAACGCTCGGGCCGCAGGGTGTCCAGGCTCACGGTGACGCGGTGCAGTCCGGCGGCTCGGAGCGCCGGCGCCTCCGCCGCCAGGAGCACGCCGTTGGTGGTGATGGCGAAGTCGCGCAGGGCGGGCTTGGCCGCCAGCATGGTGATGAGGCGCGGGAGGTCGCGCCGCAGGAGCGGCTCGCCGCCCGTGAGGCGCACCTTGTCGACGCCGAGCTCGATGAAGACGTCGACCAGCCGGCTGATCTCCTCGAACATCAAGATTTCCTCGCGCGGCAGCCAGACGTACTCCTCTTCGGGCATGCAGTAGCCGCAGCGCAGGTTGCAGCGGTCCGTGACCGAGACGCGCAGGTTCCGCAGCGAGCGCCCGCGGGTGTCGACGATCGCCGTTGCCATGTCGGTCAGGCCGTCCCCGCCGTCGCCGGCTCGTCGGCCAGCGCGCGCTCCCACTCCCGGACCAGCCCCGCCTTCTTCACGCCGACGTCGAAGTGGTCCCACGGCAGGCGCTCGCCGACCGGGCGCTCGCGCGTCGTGTAGAACGCAGGGTCGCCGTCCCACTCGCGCAACGCACGCCGCCAGTCGCCCTCGAGGCGCGCCGCCAGCTCCAGGAAGTCGCCCACGCGGCGGTCGCCGCGCGCCAGCAGCGCCTGCAGCGCCGCCTCGCGCGGGTTCTCGTGCAGCACGCGCACGTTGGAAAAGGTGCGCACGCCACGCTTGATCGTCTCCAGCTTGGCGCTCAGCGACTCGGCGCCGTCGAAGGGCGCCCACTGGAACGGCGTCCAGGGCTTGGGCACGAACGATGAGATCGACAGGGTCAGCTTGCCGAACGGCTTGCCGGTGGAATCCAGCACGCGCAGCCGCTCGAGCATCCGGCCCGCGAGGTCGGGGATCGCCGCCACGTCCTGGGGCGTCTCCGTCGGCTGGCCGATCATGAAGTAGGTTTTCAGATTGGGAATGCCGCGCGCGCGCACGAGGTCGCAGGCGGCCATGAGCTGCTCGTCGGTGATCGCCTTGCGGATGACGCGCCGCAGCCGCTCGGTGCCCGCCTCCGGTGCCATCGTCAGCGTGCGATGGCCGCCGCGCGCGAGCGAGGCGACGAGGTCGTCGGTCAGGCTGTCGGCGCGGAGCGAGGAGATCGACAGCTCCATGCCGTTGTCCTCGACGACTTTCAGCAGCTCGCCGATCCACGGATAGTCGGACACGCACGCGCCCACGAGGCCGATGCGCTTCTCCCCCTGGGCGGCCAGCTCCGCGATGGTGGCACTCAGGGCGGCCACGCTCCGGTGCCTGACCGGCCGATACACCTGTCCCTCGAGACAGAAGCGGCAGCCGCGGCCGCAGCCCTTACCGACCTCCAGCAGCGCCATGTGACCGTACTCGGCGTTCGGCGTCTTGACGGCGGCGATCGTGCGAAACGCGTCGACCTGCTTGAGGCGGCGCTTGCTCACCACGGCCGGCGCACCCTGCCGCGGCTTCACGTCCGCGACGATCCCGTCCCCCGCGTAGCTGACGTCGTGACGCTCGGGGATGTAGATACCCTCCAGTCCGACGAGTCCGTCGAGAAACGTCTCGCGCTCGCGATAGCCCTCGCGGTACGCCTGCATCAGCTCGCCGACCAGCTCCTCGCCCTCGCCGACCACGATGAAGTCCATGAACGGGGCGATGGGCTCGGGGTTGGAGAACGCGCAGACGCCGCCCATCAGGATCAAGGGGTCGTGCGCGCGCCGGTCGACGGCGCGCAGCGGGATCCCGGCGAGCTCGAGCAGGCGCAGGACGTTGACGTAGTCGCCCTCGTAGGTCACCGAGAAGCCGATCAGCTGGAAATCGGTGAGCGGGCGCTGCGATTCCAGCGACTGCGGCGGCGTCGAGGTCCGCCGCATTTCCTCGAGATCGGCGGGCTCGGGCAGGAACACGCGCTCGCACACGACGTCGGGCAGCGCGTTGAGGTGGCGATAGATCGTCTGGAAGCCGAGGTTCGACATCCCGACGGCGTAGGTGTTGGGGTACACGAGCGCGATCGAGACGCGGCCGCCCCAGTCCCGGTAGACCGTCCCCTGCTCGGCGGCCAGCAGCGCCAGTGCTTTCTTCTTAAGTTTCCATGACATCGGACAAGTCTACCACGCCACTCGGCTCAGCCCTTGATCACCCCGATCGGCCTCAGACGCGCCACGCGTGTCGAGATCCCGAATCGATGGACCACGTCGACGACGTCGCGCACGTCCTTGTACGCCTCGGGCATCTCCTCGGCGAGCGACTGGAAGCCGGCGGCGCGGGCGACCACGCCGCGCTGCGCCAGCTCCTCCACGATCCGCCGGCCCTTGGCCGCCTTCACCGCCGCCGTGCGGCTCATCACACGGCCGGCGCCGTGGCAGGTCGAGCCGAACGTCTCGCGCATGGCCATCTCCGTGCCCACCAGCACGAACGAGTACCGTCCCATGTCGCCGGGCACGATGACGGGCTGGCCGGGAAATGCGCGTGTCGCGCCCTTGCGGTGAACCAGCAGCCGCCGGCGTGCGCCGTCGACCTCGTGCTCCTCTTCCTTGGCGATGTTGTGGGCGACGTCGTAGACCACGCGCATGGCCAGGCCGGCCGGCGTGACCCCGAGCACGCGCTCGAAGACACGCCGCGCCGCCTCCGCCAGCACCTGGCGGTTGGCGAACGCGAAGTTGGCCGCGGCACGCATCGCGCCGAGATAGGCGCGCGCCTCCGGCGAGTCGATCGGCGCGCACGCGAGCTGGCGGTCGGGGACGCTGATGCCGTAGCGCGCCAGCGCGGCTCCCGTCGTCTTCAAGAAATCGGTGCATACCTGGTGACCGATGCCGCGCGAGCCCGTGTGGATCATCAGGGTGACGCCGTCCGCGTGCAGCCCGAGGCGCGCCGCCACCGCCGCGTCGTAGATCTCGTCGACGACCTGCACTTCCACGAAATGATTGCCCGAGCCGAGCGAGCCCAGCTGGCGGACGCCACGCTCGATCGCCTGACGCGAGACGGCCTCCGGGTCGGCGCCGGGAATCGCGCCCGAGGACTCGATGGATTCCAGATCTTCGCGCGCGCCGTGACCGCGCCCCACCGCCCAGCGCGCGCCGTCTGCCATCACGCGGGCAAGCTCGCGGGCGTCGAGGCTGACGGAGCCGCGGCCACCGACGCCGGTGGGCACGGTCGAGTAGAGCGCCTCCACGAGCGCGGGCAGCCGGGGCGCGACCTCGGCACGCTCGAGTCCCGTGCGCAGGAGCCGCACGCCGCAGTTGATGTCGAAGCCGATCGCGCCCGGGCTCACGACGCCGCTGCGGACGTCGGTCGCCACCACGCCGCCCACGGGCAGCCCGTAGCCCTGGTGGATGTCCGGCATGGCGAGCGCGGCGCGCACGATGCCCGGCAGCGTGGCGCCATTGGCGAGCTGCGCGAGCGCCGCGTCGGTGCGGATCTGGCGCATCAGCGGCTCGTCGGCGACGACGAGCCCCGGCACGCGCATGCCGGGCGCCGCGTCAGGCGGGATGCGCCAGAGGTACGGTCCGACCTGCTCGACGCGCATCGCTCACCGCCGGCCGCGAGCTCAGCTGGCGGTCACCGGCGACGAGCGTCGCCGCGTCCACGCCAGCCCGATCACCGCGACGATGACGCCGAGCACGCTCGCGAGCTGCGGCACGCGGAAGGCGCCGAGCCAGAAGCTGTCGAGCCGCAGCGCCTCGATGGCGAAGCGTCCGATCGAATAGAGGCCGATGTAGCAGAAGAAGAGCGCGCCCGGATGCTCGCGCAGGCGCGGCCGCAGCCACATGACGAGCGTGAGGAACACGGCGAAGTCCCACAGCGACTCGTAGAGGAACGTCGGATGGAAATACTCGTACTGCGTGACGCCCGGCGGCCGATGTCCCGGCGAGATGTAGAGCTTCCACGGCACGTCGGTCGGCCGGCCGAACGCTTCTTCGTTGAAGAAGTTCCCCCAGCGTCCGATCGCCTGGCCGAGCACCATGGCCGGCGAGATGACGTCGAGCCCCTTCAGGATCGGCACGCTCCACTTCCACGCGAGCAGCACGCCCACGAGGGGGCCCACGATCAGCCCGCCGTGCATCGCGAGGCCGCCCTCCCACACCGCGGGGATCTTCGACAGGTGCTCGCCGTAGTAGTCCCAGTTGAAGATCACCTCGTAGAGTCGCGCGCCGATGATCCCGGCGAGGATCGACCACTGCGCCACGCTGATAATGTCGTCGGCCGGCAGGCCCTCGCGCTTCGCCTGGCGATGGCCCACCCAGACCCCGACCACGATCGAGGTCGCCATGAGGATGCCGTACCAGCGCACGGGAAACGGCCCGAAGCCGAAGATCTCGGGGATCTGGAACGCGATGGAGCCCGGCGAGGCGAACATGACGGACTACGATAAACCGCGGGGGGCGGTTAGTCCAAGGAACCCGCGAGCGATTGAAATGGTGGGGGCGGCAGGACTCGAACCTGCACGTCCTTTCGGACAGAAGATTTTAAGTCTTCGGCGGCTGCCTGTTACGCCACGCCCCCGACGTATGCAATCTTACGCGAAATTATCATTCCAAGTGGCGACCATCTTGCCCACAGGCATGTAGTTTGCGAACTCCCGTTGTATGGCTCAGATCATAGCGACCTACGGTCATCTCCTGACGAGTATGGAGGGCCGCTCCTACACCGCGCGCGCGTGTGGCCGGCGGCGCGACGAGGACAGCCTCTGGGAAGGCTGGCTCGAGTTCGTTCCGTCCGACGGCTCGGCGGTCATCCGCTCCGCGCGCGAGACCACGCAGCCGAACCTCGCCGATCTCGAATACTGGGCGAGCGGGCTCACGGCCGTCTATCTCGAGGGCGCGCTCGAACGAACGCTGACCCCGCCGCCCGTCAGCGCCGTGCCGCCGCGCGCGAGGCCGGCCCACGATGCGCCGGCGCCGCCCGTCGCGACTGACGAGCGCGCTCCGGCCGCCAATGCCATCCTCGATCCGTTCGCCGTTTACGCCAAGGGTGAGGCGCTGCTGCGCCGGCAGCTCGGCGCGCTCGCCGCGCGTCACCTGCGCAACATCGTGCGCGCCTACGAGCTTGCTCCCGACCTCGATCTGGAAGACGTCGACGAGCCGGAGCTGATCGAGCTGATCGTCGCGTCGGTTCGCGACCGGCGCGCGGCCTAGCTTCCGCAAGACGAAGCGGAGTGATCACATCCGCGCGATGACTCCGCGCGCGAACGCCTCGGCCACGCGCCACTTCTCGTCGACACCAATCGCGAACATCAATTCCTGAAGCCCCTGACGCTCGAGCTCGCGCACCTGCTCGACCAGCGCCTCCGCCGTGCCGACCAGGCAAGTCGCGCGGATGAGGCCCGCGTCGATCAGCTCTACTTCGCCCGGATGCAGGTAGGTGTAGTGGAACTCGTGAGTGCGGAAGTGCCGGTACTCGGCGGGTGTGTCCTCGACGAGCGCGCAGTAACGCTTCCAGATCGGACGCAGGAATTCGGGCGGCTCGATGCCCCGCTCCTGCACCTCGTCGTAGAAGTAGTAGACGCTGGCCATGACGTTGGGGCCGACGGTGCGCACGACACGCGGCGAATCGACCGGCTCGCCCGGCTCGAGCAGCGCGACGTTCGTGAGCGCGCAGCTTCGGAAGCCGTCCAGGATGCGGCCTGCTCGGGCAGCGCCATTGCGCGCATGCCCGAGCGCGTCGGCGACGGCGATGCCGCGCGGCGGGATGGCGAAGACGAGCCCGTCACCGTGCTTGCCGGCCAGCTCCATCGCGCGTGGGCCGAAGCCGGAGACGTACAGCGGAATCTTCGGCTCGAGCGAGAGATATCTCTTGTTGTCGGTCAGCATCCGGACGGGACGCACGCGGTCGCGATACCGATAGTCGACGGTCTCGCCGCGCAGCAGCGCGGCCAGCACGCGGAGATACTCGTCGTACTCGGCGATCCGCATCGGGCGCTGTCCCATCGTGCGCATCGCCGTGTTTCCCGTGCCGATGCCCAGGTGTACCCGGCCGGGTGCCAGCTTGTTCAGCGTGGCCATCGCGGCCACGTGCACGGGCGGGATCCGCGTGCCGCAGATGGCCGTGCCCGGCCCGAGGCGAATGCGATGCGTCTGCCGCGCCGCCAGGGCCAGCACGGCGTAGCAGTCCGAGAAGATCATCTGGCTGTCGGTGACCCAGACCGAGTCGTAGCCCAGGTCCTCCGCGTGGTTGAAGAAGCCGATGTCGTCGACATCCGCCATGACGCACATCCCGAACCGCATCGCTCCCCTCCTCACATCCCCAGATACGCCTTGCGCACGAGATCGCTTCCACGCAGCTCGTCGCTGCTTCCCTCGAGCACCACGCGGCCTGTCTGCAGCACGTAGCCGCGATCGGCCAGATCGAGCGCGGCGGGCACGTTCTGCTCGACGAGAAACATCGTCAGGCCTTCGCGCTCGTGCAATCGGCGCAGCGAATCCATGACCTGATCGACGAGCCGCGGCATGATCCCCAGGCTGGGCTCGTCGAGCATCAGAAACCGCGGCCGCGACATCAGGGCGCGGGCGATGGCGAGCATCTGCGCCTCGCCGCCGCTCAGCGTGCCCGCCCGCTGCCGCGCTCGCTCGCGCAGGACGGGAAAGAGCGTCTCGACGCGCTCGAGCATCTCGCGCCGGTACACGCGATCGCGGTTGCCGTAGCTGCCGAGGGTCAAATTCTCGGCGACGCTCAGCCGGCTGAACAACCGCCGGCCCTCGGGGACGAGCGCGACGCCCCGCTTCACCCGATCCGCGGCGTCCACGGCGCTGATGCGCTGGCCGTCGAACGTCACCTCGCCCGCCTGCGTCTCCACCAGCCCGGCGATGGCCTTGAGCAGCGTGGTCTTGCCTGCCCCGTTGGCGCCGATGAGTGCCACGACTTCCCCGGGCTCCACGCGCAGCGATACGCCCCTTAGCGCGCGCACCCCGGCCCCGTAGACCACGTGCACGTCGCGTACTTCGAGCAGACTAGCGGGCGGCACGGCGCTCACCGAGATACGCACGGATGACCTGCTCGTCACGCACGATCGCCTCGGGCGTGCCGTCGGCGATCTTGACCCCGTAATCCAGCACGATCACGCGATGGGAGAGCGGCATGACGACCTCCATCACGTGCTCCACCACGCAGATCGTGACGTTCAGCTCCGCATGGATGCGCCGGACCAGCTGGACGGCGGCCGCGGCCTCCATCGGTGTCAGTCCGGACATCGCTTCGTCGAGCAGCAGCAGCTTGGGTTGCGTGGCCAGCGCGCGGGCGATCTCGAGCCGCTTTTTGTCGGCCAGTGTCAGCGTCGCGGCGGGCGCGTCGTCCCGGCCGCGCAGATCGGTGAAGTCGAGCAGCTCGCGGGCGCGCGCGCGGGCCTCTGCGATCCGGTTGGTGCGCTGCAGCGCCCCGCAGACCACGTTCTCGAGCGCGGTCATGCGGCCGAAGGCGCGCACGACCTGCCACGTGCGCGCCACGCCGAGCCGACAAATCCGCTCCGGGCGCGTGTGGGTGATGTCGCCGGCGTCGAACACGATGCGGCCTTCGTCGGGATGCATGTAGCCGGTGATGCAGTTGAACAGGGTCGTCTTGCCGGCGCCATTGGGGCCGATGAGCCCGACGATCTCTCCCGGCTCGATCGCGAGCGAGACGTCACGATTCGCGAGCAGGCCGCCGAAGCGCTTGCTGGAAGCCTCCACCTGCAGGAGCGGCGCCATGCGCTAGGCGGTCGCCGCGCGACCGCGGCGGAACCAGTGCGACCACGGCAGCGAGAGCAGGCCCGTCGGGCGGAACGCCGCGATGACGACGATGATGAGGCCGTACACGATCAGGTCGATGCCGCGGCCGGCGAGCGGTCCGGTGCCGAGGGTGGTGCTCATGATCTGGGAGATCGGGATGAGGATGATCGCGCCGAGCAAAGGGCCCCAGAGGCGGCCGATGCCGCCCACCACCGTGGCCATGATCGGCAGCGTGCTCCAGTTGAGCTCCAGCACCTGCTCGGGAAAGACCGACAGCGCCCAGAACGCGTACAGGACGCCGGCGGCGCCGAACACGGCGGCCGTGATGCTGCGGGCGATCACCTTGTAGAGGCGACTGTCGATGCCGATCCCTTCGGCG
This sequence comes from Candidatus Rokuibacteriota bacterium, assembly GCA_003220335.1. Classification (GTDB taxonomy): domain Bacteria; phylum Methylomirabilota; class Methylomirabilia; order Rokubacteriales; family CSP1-6; genus AR12. The sequence goes on along the minus strand of QHSB01000111.1, from coordinate 2,434 downwards.
GCCTCCTGGTCGTCGCGGATGGCGCGGAAGTAGAAGCCGAGCTTCGAGCGCTCGACCCACGCCATCAGCGCGAGCGTGACGGCGAAGAGCGCCAGCGCCGCGTAGTAGTAGCCGAGCGCCTTGGTCCGCCCCGCGAACTGCAGCGAGAGCGCGGACGTCACCACTCCGCTGCGTGGCTTTACCGGAATGAACAGCCCCTGCGCGGCGCCGATGTAGTCCCAGGTGGCGCCGATCGGCTGCGCGATCATCCAGATGGCGACGGTCGAGATCGCGAAGTAGTGACCGCGCAGGCGCGTGAGCGGATAGGTCAGCACGGCGCAGATGAGCGCCGCGGCGGCCGCCGCCACCGGCAAGCCGAGCCACGCGTCGACTCCGAGCTTCACGTAGAGCAGCGCGGACGTATATGCGCCGACGGCAAAGAACACCTGTGGGCCGAAGTCGAACTGCCCCGCCCACCCGCCGATGACGTTCCAGCCGACGCCGAGCATGGCAGTGAGGAGGACCAGGAAGCCGACCGTCTGATAGTAGGTCGTACCCTGTAGCTGGAGCGGAATCGGATAGAGGATCGCGGCGAGCGCCCCGATGATCAGCGCGATCCGCGCCACGCTAGAACCGTCCGAACAGGCCCTGCGGCCGCAGCAGCCCGATCAAGAGGTAGGACGCGAAGACGAATGCATCCTTGAACGCCGGCGGCAGATACACGACCGTCACGCTCTGGATGACGCCCACCAGCAGGGCAGCGAGCAGCGTACCGAGGATGCTGCCGAAACCGCCGAGCGCGACGATGGCGTAGGCCAGCACGGTGAACTGCAACCCGACTTGGGGGTAGACGGAGAAGAAGTTGACGAGGATCGCGCCCGCGATGGCGACGAGCGCCGCGCCCAATCCCCATGCCACCGCGAACATCCGCTGCGGCCGGATGCCCACCAGTCGCGCGGCGTCACGGTCCTCGCTGGTGGCCTGCAGCGCGAGCCCGAACTCCGTGCGCTCGATCAGCAGATACAGGGCGAGGAACAACACCAGCGACAGACCGGCGGCGACGAGCAGCGGCACCGCGAAGGCGAGGCCGAGCGCCTGCAGCCTGGCGCCGCCGAGTCGCTGCAGCAGCGTGTCGTTCACGAACCGGTAGTCGCTGGTGAAGCCGGCCACCACCGCGTTCTGCAGCAAGAAGAGCAGGCCGATCGTGGCGAAGATCTGCGTGAACGGATCGCCGCCCTGCACGCGGCGCATCAGGTGGCGATAGACGAGCACGCCGAACGCGAACATCACCAGCGCGATCGGGACGATCGCGACGAGCGGGTCGAGACCGAAGCTTGCGCTGAGCCACCAGGCGCCGAACATCCCGAGCATGAGGAACTCGCCGTGGGCAAAGTTGATCATCTCCATGAGACCCCAGATGATCGTCAGCCCCACGGCCACGAGGGCGTAGAGAAATCCCATCTGCAGGCCGTTGACGACGGCCTGGGCGAGCTCGGTCATGCGCTCAAGTCGATCGATCCGCTCAGCCGGCGGGCTTCGGCTTGCTCTCCCGCTCCTGCCAGCTCGGGCTCGGGAAGATCGGCTTGAAGTTGGCTTTCGTCGCGAGATCCCACGGCCAGAGCGTGTGCTTCTCGCCGTCCCAGCCCACCTGCGTCACCACGCCCGTGGCGAGGACGTTTTGTCCGTTCTCGAACCTGATCCCCTTGTAGTCGATGATCAGCTGCTCGGGCGCCATGTTGGTCTCGTTGGCGGCCTTCTGCAGCGCGGCCGGCTCGACCGACCTCGCGCGATTGATGACGTCCGCCATCCACAAGAGACCGGTGATCTCGCGCATCGCGAGCTCGCCCATGTTCTGGCCGCGGCTGTACTTCTTGTAGATCTCGTTCACCTTCTTCCACGCCGGACGCTCATGCGCCAGGTCGATGGCCGTCGGATCACGCCCGAGCCAGCCGGCGGCGCCGTTGGTCTTCTTCTGCGCCTGCAGCCATGTCTCGTCGGAGTAGGCGCCGTTGCTGGTCGCCATCACCTTGGGCATGAACCCCGCGCGCTTGGCGTCGTTCTCGAACACCACGGTCTCGGCGGGGTACTGCACGTTGAACAGGACGTCGGGATTGGCCGCCTGCAGGCGCTGGACTTCCGACGCCAGCGTCGTGGCCCCGGTCTTCGTCGTCAGGTCGAGCACGATCTTGAAGCCGGCCTTGGGCGCCAGATCGGTCGCGACCTTGCGGTTGTCTTGGCAGAAGAGGTTGTCGCAAGTGAACAGGGCGATCGTCTTCAGATCCTTGGGACCACCCTTCTCGGGCCACTCCTTGAGGAAGGTGAACACGCTGGCCACCATCGTCTTGTCGTTGGGGCCCGTGCGGAAGAACCACTTGAGGCCCTTCTCCGTCAGCGTGGGCGACGCGCAGGGATGGCACGAGAGCGGGATGCCGGCGCTCTCGACAACGGGCTGGAT
>QHSB01000010.1 GCA_003220335.1 Candidatus Rokuibacteriota bacterium | reverse complement strand
TGAGCTGAAGCACGCTGCCGGTAAGTTAAAGGGCGACGCCGGTACAGATTTGGCGGAACTGATCGAGTACTACAACTCTATGTTGAAGCCGCCGCGCTGAATCCCCTGGGCTATGTGACTTGTCGTCTCTTGGGCTCGCCAGGAGCGAGATCGTCCCGAGTTGGAACCAAAAAGTGGAACCAAAGGCGATGAGTGGCGGGCCGATGATCCACAAGTCGCGAAGAAGGTTGGCTCCCCGGGCTGGGCTCGAACCAGCGACCCCCTGATTAACAGTCAGGTGCTCTACCGACTGAGCTACCGGGGAACGTCCGTCAGCGGAACTGCATGGTACCCGATCTTGGTGCGACCCTCCAACCGCGGGGCGGCTAGGTCGGGTTGGCGTCGGAGCGGCGCGACTCGAGGGTGTAGGCTCGGCCGGACGACCGGCGAGGCGCCACCATCACGGCGGGCATGCCCCGCCGGGCGCGGTCGCGCCGCCAGAGCCAGATGGAGAGCTCGCGTCCGAGGTAGGTGACGATCGGCGACAGTGGTCCGAGTCCCATCGAAGCCGCACCGAGTCCCGGACGTGCCCGCATGGCGACCCTACCGTACGATCGAGGCGGGCTCGCGTCGAAGAAAATTCTTCAGCTGATCTCGCGGCGACCCTCCAGGGCCTTGGTGAGCGTGACCTGATCGGCGTACTCGAGGTCGCCGCCGACGGGCAGGCCGCGCGCGATGCGGGTGACGCGCACCCCCAGCGGGCGGAGCAGCTTCGCCAGGTAGAGCGCGGTGGCCTCGCCCTCGACGTTGGGGTTGGTGGCCAGGATCACCTCGCGTGCGGGCCCGTCCTCCAGGCGCAGCAGCAGCTCGCGCACCTTGAGGTCGTCGGGGCCGATGCCGTCCAGCGGCGAGAGCGCGCCGAGCAGGACGTGGTAACGCCCCTTGAACTCGCCGGTGCGCTCCATCGCCAGCAGGTCGTTGGGCTCCTCGACGACGCAGAGCAGGCCGGAGTCGCGCCCGGGATCGGCGCAGATGCGGCACGGGTCCTGGTCGGTGACGTTGAAGCAGATCGTGCAGTAGACGATGCGCTCCTTCACGGCGACCAGCGCGCTCGACAGCTCGCGCACTTCCTCGGCGGGGCGCTTGAGCAGGAAGAACGTGAGCCGCTGCGCCGTCTTCGGCCCGATGCCGGGCAGGCGCTGGAGCGCGTCGATGAGCCGCGCAACGGGCTCGGGGTAGAACGCCACTACATGCCCAGCCCGGGGATCTTGAGCCCGGCCGTGAGCTTGCCCATCTCCTGCTGGACGAGGTCGCGCGACTTGCGCAGCGCCTCGTTGCACGCGGCGAGCACGAGATCCTCCAGCATCTGGGCGTCCTCTTTGCTGATGACCTCGGGATCGATCTTGATGGACGTCAGCTCCTGCTTGCCGTTGGCCTCGACGGTGACCATGCCGCCGCCGGCCGTGGCCTCGACCTTCTTCTTGCCGACTTCTTCCTGCAGGGCGAGCATCTGCGCCTGCAGTTTCTGCGCTTCCTTCATCATGTTGCCGAAGCCCTTCACTGGCCTTCTCCTTCCGGCAGACGCGGCCGGACCGCGACCACCTCGCCCTGGAAGATGTCCTTGGCGGCCTTGACCGCGGGATGTCCGCTCGGGCCCGCGTCGCTCTCGCCCTGCATCGCGATGTCGACGCGCTCCGCGCCGGCGACGTGGCGCCGCACCAGCTGCGTCAGCAGATCCTTGTTGGCCGCGTCGGTCAGCATGTCGCGGTGGAAGCCCGTCCCGGACAACACGATCGTCAGCGTGCCGTTGCTCACGCCGCCCGGCACCACCTGGGCCAGCATACCGCCCAGCATCGGCTTCTTCTTGTTGATCTCGTCCACCACGCGCTGCCAGGCCACGCCGAGCTCGGACGACGGCTCGGGCGGCGTGACAGCGGGCGCGGGCCGTTCCGCGGCGGCGGACCGCTCGACGGGCACGGCGGGTGCGCGGGGAGGCATGGACTCGCGACCACCGGTCGGGCGTGCCTCGAACGTCGGCCTCGGCGCCTCGGTCACGACGGGGCGGGTCGCCGCGGGACGCGGGTCGTCACCCAGCAGACTGGCCTGCATGCCCGCGGCCGGCGCGGCGGCGCCGCCCTGGCGCAGGCGCTGGGCGGCCTCGTCCACGCGCTTGAGCAGGTCCTCGAGCGCGGGCGGCGCGGGACGCCGCGTGGCGCGCACGGTGGCCATCTCGAGCTCGACGCGCGGATGCGGTGACTCGCGCATCGCCTCGTCGGCATCGAGGAACGCGCGCAGCACGTAGAGGATCTCGTCGAGGCCGACGGCCTCACCCAGGCGGCGCAGCTCGTTGCCCTCGACGTGGGTGATGTCGGCCAGCTTTGCCGTCGGCGCCGCCTTGAGCACGAGCGCGCGGCGCAGCAGCTCGATCACGTCGCGCGTGAAGGCCGCGAGGTCCTCGCCGTCGCGCGCCGCGCGGTCGATCGCCTCCAGCGCCGGCGCCGTCTCGTGCGCCAGCAGCGCCGCCGCGAACGCGCGCACCTCGGCGGGCGCGGTGGTGCCGAGCAGGCTCGCGGTCGTGTCGGCCTCGAGGCGCCCGTTGCCATAGGCGATGGCGGTGTCGAGCAGCGACAGGGCGTCGCGCAGCGAGCCCTCCGCCGCGCGCACGACCGTGGGCAGCGCCGCCGGCTCGAAGGCGATCTTCTCCTCGGTCAGGATGTGCTCCAGCGTGGCCGCCAGGGCGTCCGGCGCGATCGGTCGGAAGTCGAAGCGCTGGACGCGCGAGAGCACGGTGGCCGGGATGTCGCGCGGATCGGTCGTGGCCAGCACGAACACCACGTGCGCGGGCGGCTCCTCCAGCGTCTTGAGCAGCGCGTTGAACGCCGCCTCGGTGAGCTGATGGACCTCGTCGATGATGTAGACCTTGTAGCGGCCGCGGGACGGCGCGTACTTGACGTTCTCGCGCAGCGTCCGGATCTCCTCGATGCCGCGGTTGGAGGCGCCGTCGATTTCGATCACGTCCACCGAGAAGCCGGCGTCGCGGCAGACCGCGCACGTCCCGCACGCCTCGGCGGCCTTGCGCTCGGGGCAGAGCAGCGACTTGGCGAGCAGGCGCGCGGTGGTGGTCTTGCCGACGCCGCGGGGGCCGGCGAAGAGGTAGGCGTGCGCCACGCGCCCGGACGCCAGCGCGTTGCGCAGCGTCCGCGTGATGGCGTCCTGTCCGACGACCGCCTCGAACGTCTGCGGCCGCCACTTCCGGGCGAGAACTTGATAACTCAACAGTTGGTCGTCATATCAAGGTGACCGTGCACCCACCTTCGAACGATCCGTACTGCGAACTCCCCAGGAAGCCTGCTCCAGTCAGGTACTCCCACGGCACACGAGAGGGTCGCCTTACCGTTGCTCCCTTCCGGGCCTGGCGGGGTTCGGTGATTCTCGTTGCGTGGGGCCCAACCTTCAACGCCGCCCCCTGAGGCTCATTCAACACGGACCGCCCTCGGAATGGGAATTCGACCCCGCTGAAGCGGATTGCGGGCTACAGGGCACCGCTAACTCCCCGTCTAGCACGGCCACGTCGTAAATCTTGGCGGAGGGGGCGGGATTCGAACCCGCGGCACAGGGATTACCCGTGCACGGCATTTCCAGTGCCGCACCTTCGGCCGCTCGGTCACCCCTCCGCGTGAAAACGGCCCTCGCGGACCGTTTACCCGACCGTCGAGCGCCGGAGCCCTGCGCAGGCACTCCGACGGGAAATATGGTTGGCGGAGGGGAGAGGATTTGAACCCCCGAGGGACTTACG
>QHSB01000009.1 GCA_003220335.1 Candidatus Rokuibacteriota bacterium | reverse complement strand
CCGGATCCCGCGCGTGTAGATGTTGTCCTTGATCGCGATGGGGATGCCGTGCAGCGGGCCCAGATGATAGCCGGCGCGGATCATGGTCTCCGCCGCCTGCGCGATCTCGCGCGCCTGCTGAGCGCAGACGGTGATGTAAGCGTTCAGCGTCTTGTTGACGCGCTCGATGCGCTGCAGCAGGGCGTCGGTGAGCTCCACGGGCGACAGCGCCGATCGCTGGATGCGCGCCGCCGCTTCTCGGATCGTGAGGTTCTGCACGTCAGAGTGTGTCAAGCTGACTCCCTAGCGCTCGGGGAAGCGAAGGATCGGCACGATTCCGCGATACCCGCTGCCGCTCATCTTGCGACTGAGCTCGTTGGCAGCAACCACGAGCTGCGCGAGCATCGGCGCGAGCGCCCGGCGCCGCTCCGCCGGCAGGGGAAGCTGGGCCGCGCTGCACAGGCGGTCGATCGACTCTGCGGTGATGGGTTCGTCGCGACTCATGCGGTCCTCCCCTGTTTCGAGCGAGCTAGGGCCGAACACCCATCCAGTCGATGACGGGTGAAGATCGGTGGTCTCGTTGCGGGGCCGAGTCTAGTGCCCGCCAATTCGAGGTGTCAAGGCGCCGCCTTGACGATCGACGGCCGCGTTGTTCTGTGTCGGAATTTTTAGCGGGCGAAGTGTTCGTCGACCGATTCGGGTGTTAGATAGCGGAAATGATTACAGGCCCTATCATCGCCGAAATCGGGGCGCTGGTCGGGGACCCGGCGAGAGCGACGATGGTGTCGGCGCTTCTCGATGGCCGTGCCCTGACCGCGAGCGAGCTTGCCTTGGCGGCGCGAATCACGCCTCAAACCGCCAGCACTCATCTCGCGAAGCTGACGGAGGCGGGCTTGCTCTCGGTGGTCCGTAATGGGCGGCATCGCTATTTCCGGCTTGCCTCGCCGACAGTCGGAGACATGATCGACGGGATCGTCGCCGTCGCTCTTGCGAAGAGACCGCGATATCGCCCGCTATCCCCTCAAGCACGCGCGCTTAGTGCGGCCCGAATTTGCTACGACCACCTTGCGGGCCGCCTCAGTGTTGATCTCACCGATTCTCTCGTCGCCCGCGAATACGTGGTGCTCGACGTCGAAGCCGCTGAAATCACGAGAGCAGGCATCCGTTTTCTCACCGAGTTCGGGATCGAGCTTCCCAGGCTGCGTTCGACCCGCCGCCACTTTTGCCGACTCTGCCTGGATTGGACCGAGCGACGCCCACACATCGCGGGTGCGGTGGGGGCCGCGATCACCAAGCGCTACTTCGATCTCGGCTGGATGGAAAGGATGAAGCGCAGCCACGCCGTGATCGTCACCTCGTTGGGGCGGCGGGGCTTCCGGGAGACCTTTGGCATCGACGTGTCCGAACCAGGCGACCGGGAGAAACGCTAGTCGACGCTTCGGTTGCCGTCGAAGTGTTCCATCGGCGCGTCCGACCATTTCGAATGTACGATCGCGGCGATGATCGAGCGGCCCTCGCATTGCCGAGATTGTGGGCCTGGTCGGACAGCGTGCGCGGGTGACGATGCTCTGGGCGCTGACGGGACGTGGCACGCCGGATAGCCGGACGTGGAGGAGGTCGCCATGCTAGAGGGGAACACTCGCATCTCGACGGTCGACGTCGAGACGCTTCCGGACGACCTGCGCGAAACGCTCGAGGAACAGCGCACGCTCCACGGCGCGCCGCTCTATCCCTACCTTTTCTACGCGCGGAACCCGGCTTACTTCCGCGCGGCGAAGGCGATGTGGACCGCCCTCCAACAAGAGACGAAGCGCGTGCCCGTGACACTCCGGGCGCTGCTCAATCGGCGCGTGGCCTCGTGGAACGGCTGCGAGTTCTGACAGGACGTTAATGCTGCCGTGGGCAGCAGGAACGGCCTCTCGACGGAGAAGATCGAAGCGCTCGACGACTACGCGAAGAGCTCGCTCTTCACGGACGCGGAGAAGGTGGCGCTCGAATACGCCGACACGGTCACGGATACGCGCCGCGACGTCGATGACGAGCTGTTCGCGCGCATGCAACGGCACTACGACGATGACACCATCGCGGAGTTGACGATGATCATCGCGTGGGAGAACGCATCCTCGCGCTTCAACCGGGCGTTCCGCATTCCATCGCAAGGATTCTGGAAGCCATGAAGTTCGGCATTCAGCTCGGTAGACCGCGTCGATCACGAGAGTGCTTCAGCTCCTGGACCGGCCGGACCTCGATCACCGCGACGCGCGCCGGCGGGAACCTCGCGGCGACCGCGCAGGCCTCGTCCATGTCCTTGGCCTCGATGACGAAGAACCCACCCAGCTGCTCCTTTGTCTCGGCAAAGGGGCTGGCGGCGGTGGAGACCTTGCCGGCCCGGACGCGGATGGTCCGCGCCGTCCCAGCCCGCTGCAGAGCGTCCGAAACGATGTAGTGGCCGCTCCGTCGGATCTCCTCCGCGTACTCGATCGCGGAGTCGACGAGGGCCTGCATCTCCTTCTCGGGCATCGCGTCCAGCACGTTCTCGTCGTGGTAGATCGTGAACATGAACTTCATCGCATTCTCCTCACGGGTGAAGCTCCTTGATCGGGGCGGAACATCGCGTTCATGTCGTTCTCGACAAGATATACCAGGGAGAGGTACTTCGTACGCTCCGGGGGCTACGCGAGGCGGGCGCGCTCGAGCGCAGCGATGCGCCGATAAGGATCGGAGCCCAGCTCGGCCGTGAGGGCGTCCACGGACTCGAGCGCGCTCGCGATCGCGGTGCGGTCGAAGGCGGGCCCCGAGGCCAGGAGGCGAACCCACGCCAGCGCGACATCGAAGGCGCCAAGCCGCCAGCCTCGTCCCCGATCGACGAGCTCACGCGCCTCAGAGAGGAGCGTGCGGGCTCCCGAGCGGTCACCGGCGGCCAGCTTCGCGTCCGCCAGCGTCGCGAGGAGCCGCGGCTCGTACCACAGCGCGGTGCGTCGATTGCGAGCTAGCGCGAGCGCCCCCGCGAGCACACTCGTGGCCGCGGTAAGGTCGCCGTCCGCAAGCTCGGCAGCGCCGAGAAACGCCGCGGCCTCCACCCGCGAGAACACGCTTCCGCACTCTTCCGCGAGCTCGACCGCACGGCGGCCGTGGGCGAGCGCGCCGCGCAGATCACCCCGGAGGCGCAGCACCTCGCACAGGAATGCGTGCGTTCCGTAGAGGGCCTGGAGTGCGCGCTCGCTCTCCTCGGCGAGGAGTGCTTCCAGGGCGGCCTCAGCCTCGGCCGTGCGCCCGAGGTGTGCGCTCGCCAG
>QHSB01000008.1 GCA_003220335.1 Candidatus Rokuibacteriota bacterium | reverse complement strand
CGCCATCCCGGTTCCGCGATCGCCACGAGGCCGGCCGGCGCCTGGCCGACAAGCTGGTGGCTTATGCGAAGCGGCCGGACGTGCTGGTGCTCGCCCTGCCGCGCGGCGGCGTGCCGGTGGCGTACGAAGTCGCCCGGTCCCTGCAGGCCCCTCTCGATGTCTTCCTCGTGCGCAAGCTGGGCGTGCCCGGCTACGAGGAGCTGGCGATGGGCGCGGTGGCGACGGGTGGCGTGCGCGTGCTCAACGACGAGATCGTGAACGGGCTGCGCATCCCGGACGACGTGGTCGACGCCGTCACCGCGTGGCAGCAGCAGGAGCTGGCGCGGCGCGAGCAGCTCTACCGGGGTGATCGCCCGGCTCCCGACGTGCGCGGCCGCACGGTGATCCTCGTGGACGATGGGCTGGCCACCGGCGCCACCATGCATGCGGCCATCGCGGCGCTGCGGCGGCAGCAGCCGGCGCGGATCGTGGTGGCGGTGCCGACGGCGCCGCCGGAAATGTGCGAGGCGCTCCGGGCCGAGGTGGACGACGTGATCTGCGCGATCACGCCGCAGCCGTTCCAGTCGGTGGGGCTCTGGTACGAGGACTTTTCGCCGACGACGGACGAGGAGGTGCGCGAATTGCTCGCCCGTGCGGCGCGGGCCGAGCGCGCCGCCTGAGGAATCTCCCATGGCACGCATTCCCGACAGCACGGTCGCGGAGGCCGTCGGCAAGACGGCCGACTCGCTCGACGAGCTCGTCCCCGACTACACGCCGCTGATGCGCCTGATCGGCGACGCGCGCTTCCCGCTGCTCGGCGAGGCGTCGCACGGCACGCACGAGTTCTATCGGGAGCGCGCCCGGATCACCAAGCGGCTCATCGAGCAGCACGACGTCCTCGCGGTGGCCATCGAGGGAGACTGGCCCGCCGCCGCCCGCGTCAATCGCTACGTGCGCGGCGCCGGCGACGACGCCCACGCCGACGACGCGCTGGCCGACTTCCGACGCTTCCCGACGTGGATGTGGCGCAACACCGAGGTGGTGGAGTTCGTGGAGTGGCTGCGCCTGCACAACGAGGCCCTGCCGCCGGACGCCCCGAGGGTCGGGTTCTACGGCCTCGATCTCTACAGCCTCCGTGCGTCGATGGAGGCCGTGCTCCGGTACCTCGAGAAGACGGACCCCGCCGTGGCCGAACGGGCTCGCACGCGCTACGCGTGCTTCGACCGGTTCGGCGACGATCCGCGCACCTATGGATTTCTGACGAGCACCGGCCTCGAGGAGTCATGCCAGCAGGAGGTCGTGGAGCAGCTCACCGAGATGCTCAGAGCGGTCGCCGAGCGCGGCCGGGGCGACGACCGGCGGGCCGAGGACGACGTCTTCGACGCCGTGCAGAACGCCCGCCTCGTGAAGAACGCCGAGACCTACTACCGGACGATGTTCCTCGAAGAGGCGTCGTCGTGGAACCTCCGCGACCGGCACATGGCCGAAACGTTCGACGCGCTCGTCGCGCATCTCGATCGGCGGCGCCCGGGCGCGCGGCTGGCCGTGTGGGCGCACAACTCGCACGTCGGCGACGCGCGGGCCACGGAGATGCGCGAGCGCGGCGAGCTGAACATCGGCCAGCTGCTGCGCGAGCGGTACGGCCGCGACGCCGTGCTCGTCGGCTTCACCACCCACCACGGCACCGTGACGGCGGCCTCCGACTGGGACCGGCCCGCCGAGCGCAAGAATGTTCGCCCCGCGATGACGGGCAGCTACGAGATGATGTTCCACGCGACGAAGCTGCCGCGCTTCCTTCTCACCTGGCGCGAGGGGGACCTCGTGACGGCACGCCTGCACGACCCCCGTCTCGAGCGGGCGATCGGCGTGGTCTACCGTCCCGACACCGAGCGCCGGAGCCACTACTTCCGCGCGCGCCTGGCGGAGCAATTCGACGCGGTGCTGCACTTCGACGAGACGCGCGCCGTGGAGCCGCTCGAGCGCACGGCCCAGTGGGACGCCGGCGAGGTGCCGGAGACATACCCCTTCGCGGTGTGACGTGGAGACCGTGGTCCGCGTCCCCGCCGGCGGTGTCACGCTCGAGGGCAATCTCGCCCGCCCCGAGGACGCCCGAGGCGTGGTGCTGTTCGCGCACGGCAGCGGCAGCAGCCGGCTCAGCCCGCGCAACCGCCACGTGGCCCGCGTGCTCAACGAGGCGGCCCTGGCCACGCTGCTGGTCGACCTGCTCACTCCCGAGGAGGAGGCGATCGACGCGCGGACGGCCCACCTGCGCCGCGGTGGGCGCCGTCGTCTCGCGGGGCGGGCGGCCGGACCTCGCCGGCCGCGCGCTGGCGCTCGTGCGCGCGCCGACGCTGCTGATCGTGGGCGGTCGCGACGCGCAGGTGCTCGAGCTCAACCGCGAGGCGTTCGCGCAGCTCACGTGCGAGAAGCGCCTGGAGATCGTCCCCGGCGCCACGCACCTCTTCGAAGAGCCCGGCGCGCTCGACCGGGTGGCGTTCCTGGCGCGCGACTGGTTCGAGCGGTACCTCACGCCGGCGGCAGCGAGGGCGCGCGCGGGCTAGGATCGCCGGCGCGGCGGCGTCAGGAATTACGGTAGGCGGCGAGCACCGCCGCCGCCATCTGCTTCGTCGTCGCCGTCCCTCGCTGGTCGGGCGTGAGCGCCTTGCCGTCGCGGTAGACGCGCGCGACGGCTGCCTGCAGCCGCTCGGCCTCGGCGGCGAGCCCGAGATGCTCGAGCATCAGCGCGGCGGACAGCAGCGTGCCGGTCGGGTTCGCGATGCCGCGGCCCGCGATGTCCGGCGCGGAGCCGTGCACCGACTCGAAGTACGCCCAGCCGCCGTCACCGAAGTTGGCGGAGGGCGCGACGCCCAGCCCGCCCGCGACCTCGCCGGCGACGTCCGACAGGATGTCGCCGTACTGGTTCATGCACACGAGGACGTCCATGGTCTTGGGGAAGCGGATGATGCGCCGCGCGGCGTCGTCCACGTGGAAGTGCTCGAACGCGAGGTCGGGATACGTGGCGACGGTCTCCCTGACGGTCGCGTGGAAGAGGCCGTCCGTCTGCGGCAGCACGTTGGACTTCGTCACGCAGGTGACCTTGCCGGCGTGGCCGCGCGCCTTGCGCCGGCGCGCCAGCTCGCACGCGAAGCGCGCGATCCGCGTGGCGCCCGCGCTCGTGACGACCTTGACGGCGAAGCGGCCGTCGCCGTGGCGCTCGAGGCCGCGCCCGAACCGATCGCGCAGATTCGGCAGCGCGCGCCGCGCCTCCGCGAGGTCGCCCTCGCGCCCGGGGTACATGCCCTCGGAGTTCTCGCGGATGACGACGAGGTCGATACCGTCGGGATCGGCCAGCGGCGAGCGCATGCCCGGGTAGAATTTGGCGGGACGCACGCCCGCCCAGGCGTCCATCTCCCAGCGCAGCCAGCCGACGACGCGCGTCGTGGCCGGGCCGGCGGCGCCGAAGAGCACGGCGTCGGCCGCGCGGCACGCGCGCTGCGTCTCCTCGGGAACCGGCGAGCCCGGCGCCGAAATCTGGAGGGGCGTCAGGATCTTCACGGCAACGTCGGCGCCGCTCAGCACCTCGCACGTGGCCTCGACCACCTCGAGGCCGATGCCTTCCCCGGGAAGCGCGACGACCGTCTTGATCAGGGTTTTCATGGGCGCCAGTATAATCCCGCTCATGAAAACCCTCCTGACCGCCCTCGTCCTCACCTTCGTGCTGACCACGCCGGCGGGCGCGCAAGACAAGCCGCGAGCCGGCGGCGAGCTGATCTTCGTCGTCGCCGCCGAGCCGCCGAGCTTCGACGGCCACCAGGAAGAGACCTTCGCCATGCTCCACCCGGGCGCGCCCCAGTACAACACGCTGATGCGCGTCGACCCCGCCGACCGCACTGGCACCAAGCTCGTCGGCGATCTCGCCGAGTCCTGGACGATCTCGTCCGATCGCCGCACGTACACCTTCAAGGTCCGCAAGGGCGTGAAGTTCCACGACGGCAGCGTGATGACGTCGAAGGACGTGAAGGCCTCCTACGACCACATCATCTTTCCGCCGCCCAACTCAGTGTCGAGCCGCCAGGCCACCTACGGCGCAGTCGAATCGGTGGAGGCGCCGACGCCCGACACCGTCGTCTTCCGCCTCAAGCATGCCGAGGCCTCGTTCATGGCGAACCTCGCGCAGCCCTGGAACTGGATCTACAAGGCCGACATCCTGGCCAAGGATCCGAACTGGTACAAGAAGAACGTGATGGGCACCGGCCCCTTCAAGTTCGTCGAGTACGTGCGCGGCTCGCACTGGATCGGTAAAAAGAACCCCGACTACTGGGACAAGGGCAAGCCCTACCTCGACGGCTTCCGCGCGATCTTCATCACCAGCGCCTCGGCGCAGGTCGCGGCCGTCCGCGGCGAGCGCGCCATGATCCAGTTCCGCAGCTTCACCCCGGCCGATCGCGACACCCTCGTGAGCGCGCTCGGTAGCAAGATCACCGTGCAGGAGAGCCCCTGGAACTGCTCGATCGGCGTGACGCCCAACGAGCAGAAGAAGCCGTACGACGACAAGCGCGTGCGTCGCGCCCTCTCGCTCGCCCTCGACCGCTGGGAGGGCAGCAAGGCGCTCTCGCGGATCGCGCTGATCAAGGAGGTGGCCGGCATCCAGGTGCCCGGCACCCCGTGGGCGACGCCGCCCGCCGAGCTGGAGAAGCTGGCCGGGTATGGGCGCGACATCAACGCGGCCCGGGCTGAAGCACGCCGCCTGCTCAAGGAGGCCGGCGTCGAGAACCCAAGCACAATCCCGTGGAGACGTCGTCCTGGTTCGGCGCGCTGAGGAGCGGCGACTTCGAGGTCGCCGTCACCGCGCCGTGCAACTCGATCGTCGAGCCGGATCTCGACATCCACTGGTTCCTCACGACGTCGCCGGTGAATTACGGCAAGCACAAGGACACCGTGATGGACGACCTGTATTCACGGCAGTCCCGCACGCTCGATCCCGAGGAGCGACGCCGGCTCCTGCGCCAGTACGAGAAGCGGCTGTACGACGAGGAAGTGCACTTCATCATGGGGTTCCAGTGGCATCGGATCGTGCCCCATCTCGCCAAGGTCCGGGGCTGGACGATCAGCCCCAGCCACTTCCTCAACCAGCAGCTCGACGCGGTCTGGCTCAGCGAGTAGCGGGCGACGGACCTTATACTACGTCCGCTCCTGGACCCGGACGACCACGCACGACAGTGAGGTTGACATGCGCAAGACGATCACCGGCACCGGCGGCATGCTGCTGCTGCAGACCCTCAAGGACGCGGGGGTCGAATACCTCTTCACGAATCCCGGCTCCGCGGAGACGGGCATCTTCGCGGCGCTGGCCGAGGCCGAGGAGCACCGGCTCGTGGTCGGCAAGCACGAGGGGCTCGTGGCCGCGATGGCCGACGGCTACCACCGGATCAGCGGCAAGGTCGGCGTCGTCATCGCTCACGTCATGGGCGGCTCCTATCAGCTGGCGGGGCAATTGTTCAACGCTCAGCACGCCGGCTCGGCGCTGGTCGTCATCGCCGGCGACTGGGCCTCCGAGCTGCAGGATTTTCGCGGCCTCGCCCCGCATCCCGGCCTGAGCCAGGCGGAGTCGATGCGCCCGCTCACCAAGGACGCGCGCGCCGCCTATACCGTGGTGGCGGATCCGAAGGCCATTCCCGTGGCCACCGCGCGCGCGCTGCGCGAAGCCAGCACGCCGCCGACGGGCCCGGTGTATCTGTCGATCAGCGCGTCGCTGCTCAATCGCGAGGGGCTCGAGGCGGAGATCGGCGAGGGCGCGGGCTACCGGATCGAGCCGCCGGCGGCGGCGCGTCCGCAGACCATCGAGACGATCGCGCGGCGACTCGGCGCCGCGCACTGCCCGGTGCTGATGTTCGGTGATGACGTGTGGCGCGGCGGCGCGGCGGAGGAGGCGGTGCGCCTGGCCGAGCTCCTGCACGCGCCCGTCTTCCCCTCGCGCCAGGTCTTCGTGAACTTCCCCAACCGCCATCCGCTCTACTGCGGCATGTATCCCGTCTCCAAGGACTTCGAGAAGACGACGGGCTTGAAGCCCGATCTGCTGTTCCTCGTCGGCTGCCAGGGCGTGCACGGCGCCGTCACCGAGCCGAGCGTGATGCAGATCGGCCCCAACCCCGTGCTCATGGGCCGTCACTATCCGCTCGACCTCGCCGCGCAGTGCGACGTGAAGACCACGCTGCAGGCGGTCATCGAGGCGTTGACGCGGCTGCACGGGGCGGAGACGGTGTCCGGCTGGTCGAAGCGACGCGAGAAGGTCGCGGCCTACGCGAAGACGCTCATCGAGCGCGAGGAAAAGCTCGCGCGCGAGCACGAGGGCGACGCGGTCATCCATCCCGCCGTCCTCGAGGCCCACCTGGCGGACGTGCTGCCGCGCGAGACGGTCATGGTGCAGGAGTCCTCGACGGCGCGCACGACGCTGCTGCCGTTCGGCCACGGTGGGATGACGTGGACGCGCAGCGGCGGCGGTTCGCTCGGCTTCGGCGTGGGCGCGGCCATCGGGGCGAAGATCGCGGTCGGCCGTGAGCGGCCGGTCGTGCTGCACCTGGG
>QHSB01000007.1 GCA_003220335.1 Candidatus Rokuibacteriota bacterium | reverse complement strand
CAGAAGCTCGACGTCCTCTTCTCTCCGATGATCTACACGCTGCCCTCGTTCATGAGCGGCCACGTGGCCCGGACGCTCACGTGTCCGCGCGTCATGGCCGCGCCGGAGAACATCAAGGCCGGGTTCATCAAGGAGCGCGACGTCTTCGCCGAGGCCGGCATCGCCTACGCGGCGCCGTTCGTCTCGCTCGACGAGCCGCGGCTGGTGCCCAAGCAGCTCTTCGAGGGGTTGCGCAACGTGGTGCCCGGGCTGACGGCCGCGGAGACGGCGCACGCCGTCGACGCAGGATACACGGCGCTCGCCGACTTCAACGCGCGGCTACGCCGCAAGTCGCGCGAGGTGCTCGAGTGGTGCGCGCGCGAGAACCGCGCGTGCCTGCTCGTGCTCGCGCGCCC
>QHSB01000006.1 GCA_003220335.1 Candidatus Rokuibacteriota bacterium | reverse complement strand
GCATCCCGTGGATCGCGTGCGTGATCCGGCTGTCGTCCTACGAGTGCGGCATGGACCAGCCGACGTACACGCCCACGCAGCAGATCATCGAGCGCTCGGGCACGCTGTTCTTCTCGTTCCAGGACCTCGACTCGACGAAGCCGGCGGGCTCGGTGAAGATTCGCGTGGAGACGATCACCCACTACCTCGACAAGTATGCCGCCGACATCATCGCCAAGAAGAAGGCGGCGGCGCCGGCGGGCTGTCCGCTCTACGCGGCGACCACGTAGCGCGTCGGCGATCTCGCGGTGGTCGTCGCCGCGCGCTCCACGCGGCCCGGCGGCATCGTGGAGCGCGTGACGAGACCTCGTCTTCGTCCGGTTACTTCTTCGCCTGGCAGAGGCTGGTCGAAGCCTGCCAGTCACCACCCGCCGCTTCGCAGTCGACCTGGTTCGTGATCGTCGACAGCGACTTGCCGGTCGAGGTACCGCTCGACGACGGGCTTGCCGAAGGCGACGTGGGCGAACCGGTGGACGGCGTCGAGATCGAGCCCGAGCCGGTGGCGCCCGAGCCTCCCGTGGATCCGGGCGTGCTGCTGGAACCGCCGGCACCGGTGGCGCCGCTGCCGGTCGCGCCACCGGTCTGAGCGGCGGCGATCGCGGGCGCCAAAACGACCATTCCGATCAAGACCAGGGACAGGATCTTCCTCATGATTTTCCCCTCCGCGATTTTGGTCAGAGACCTTTCTCTGCCGGGGCGGAGGAGTAAGCAATATTCGCGCCCTCGACTCGGTCGTCCCCCCCTTGACATGGGCCGCCTCTGCCTTCTAACTGTGCGGGTCCCATCGTCCGGCAAGGAGGCGCACATGGCGTCGCTGACACGCCGCGAGCTCTTGAAGACGAGCGGCGGCGCCCTGCTGGCGGCCACCGCATTGGCGGCGCTCACCGTCGAACCGGTGGCCGCCCAGACCCCGCGGCGTGGCGGCGTCTTCCGCCTCGCCATGCAGCTGGACCCGCAGGGATTCGATCCACACGCGACGGTGTCGTTCGTGACGATGATCCCGTTGTCGTTTTCTCACAGCCGGCTCGTCAAGGTGAAAGCCGGGCCGTCGGTGAAGCCCGGCACCTATCCGATCGAGCCGGACGTGGCGGAGTCCTGGACGCGATCGAACGACACCACGTACGTCTTCAAGCTGCGCAAGGATGTCCGCTGGCACAACAAGCCCCCCGTGAACGGGCGCGAGCTGACGGCAGACGACGTGAAATACACGTACGACCGCTTCCTCACCATTGCCGGCAACCCCAATCGGCAGTTCCTCGAGAGCGTGGACCGCATCGACGTCCTCGACCGCCACACCGTCCGGTTCGTGCTGAAGGAGCCGTCGGCGTGGTTCCTCGACATGCTCGCCTCCACCGCCACCTGGCTCGTGGCCCGCGAGTGCATCGAGAAGTTCGGCGATCTCAAGAGGGTCGAGTCGGCCATCGGTACGGGGCCGTGGATGCTGGAGCGCTGGGAGCCCAACGTCCGGCTCGTGTTCGTCCGTAATCCGAATTACTTCGTGCCCGGCCTGCCCTACGCCGACGGCGTCGAGATCCTGCTGGACCGCGACCCATCGTCCCGGCTCGCCTCCTGGCTCGGTGGCAAGATCGACTTCGCGCCGGAGTACCAGATGGTCGTGCGCCGGCTCGACCTCGACGTCGCGCGGCGGCAGAAGCCCGGGTTGCAGAGCGTGGAGTACCCGTGGCCGGTGATGGGTCTCACCGGCTTCAAGCTCAATCGAGAGCCGTTCAAGGACGTGCGCGTGCGCCGCGCGCTGTCACGCGCGACCAGCCTCGCGGATATCTTCGACGGCAACGCGTTCTCGCTCGGTCACTACGTGGCGCAGGGCGTGGTGCCGGCCGCGCTCGGTGAATGGTCGGTCCCGATCGACCAGCTCGGCCCCGAGGGCCGCAAGGATTACCGGTTCGACACCGCGGACGCGAAGCGACTGCTCGCGGCCGCCGGCTATCCGAACGGCTTCAAGACGACCGTGGACACGACGGCCGGGTTCGGCCCGGACTTCATGGACTACGTCCAGGTCCTGGTGCGCAACTGGAAGGACGCGGGCATCGACGCGGAGCTCAACGTCAAGGAGTACGGGGCGTACGTCTCGACCACGGTCTTCGGCAAGTTCGACAAGATGATGGCGGGGCTGCGCGCGATCTTCACGCAGCCCGACAGTTATCTGGCGCAGCTCTTCCTGCCCGAGTCGCCCCTCAACATCCTCGGCGTCAACGACG
>QHSB01000005.1 GCA_003220335.1 Candidatus Rokuibacteriota bacterium | reverse complement strand
GGCGCAGGCCTCGGCACGCGCCGCCGGCAGGGTCTGACCCGTCCCTCCGCCTGATTTTCCGGAGGCTTCGACGCCTTCGGACGATTTTGCTCACACCCGGCCGCCGCCGCACGCCACTATGGTTCCTGGGTGGGTTTCCCACCCGGGGGGACGCCAATGGCACGAGCAGCTCGCCGGGGCGCGGCCGTCATCGTTCTGCTCGTCGTCGGCCTGCTGTCTGTCACGGCGCTCGTTGCCGCCGGTCTGCTCCTGCCCATCCCGCGCCCGGATCTCTGCGCTACGCTCGTCACCGTCGCCCTCGACGGCGTCGCACGCGGCTGCGGCGACGTCGCCCGTGCGAGCGCAGCGCTTGCGGCCGGCCGCGCGGCGGCCGAGCGCAAAGCGTACCGGGACGCGCTCGCCCACTACCGCGTCGCGTCGACCGCCTCGCCCGCCGTGGCCGGCGCGCACGTGGCGCGCGGCGAACTCGCCGAGATGCTGGGCGAGTATGACGAGGCCCTCGCGGCGTTCCAGCAGGCGGCGGCGATCGCGCCATCGGCGGACACGAACCTGCGCCTCGGCGCCACCGCCGATCGCCTGGGCCGCGCCGACCTCGCGGTGCAGACGCTCGAGACCGCCTCCGGCCCGTGGCGGCGACACGCCGCCGCCGGCGCACGGGCAGCGGCCGCGAGCTTCGCGGCCTGCGCGCCAACCTCGTGGTCCAACCCCGCGCGCCTGTGGCACACGTGCGTGACCGGCTCCCGCGACACCTACGGGTTCTATTTCGAGGTGTCGCGCGAGGCGGTACCGCGCTGGGTCTTCCGCATCCTCGTCGAGGAAGGGCGGCGCGAGCGCGCCCTGGCCTTCGCGCGCGAGCGCGGCTGGCTGCGCGCGGACGTCGAGTATTGCGGCCACCACGCGCTGCCGATCGACGACGAGACGTCCGCGCTGCTGGCGATCCTCACGCAGCCCGAGCGCGCGGACTGCGCCCTGCCGGCGGCGGTGCGTATCGCCGACGACGGCGCCGCGCGGCTCGGACGCATGATGCTGCTCGACCGCATCGCGCACTCGCGCGAGCGCGAGACACGCGAGCGCGCGCAGCACTTCCTCCGCTACCGGCTGCCCGACCACGAGGTGCCCCGCCTCGCGGAAGCGCTCAACGCCACCGGCTGGCGCCTGCAGCACGTGCACGACGATCCCGACGACGCGCTGGCGGTGTTCCAGAAGGCGATCCAGGCGGACCCGCGCTTCTCGTGGCCGCACCACAACATCGGGCGGATCTACATGGGCCGCCACGATTACGAGCAGGCGCGTGTGTGGCTCGAGCGCGCGCTCGAGGTGAATCCCGACCACTGGCGCGCGCTCTACAACTACGGCGTCACCAACGCCAATCTCCAGCGCTGGCCGGAGGCGCTGAGCGCGTATCGCACGGCGCTGGCCATCGCCCCCAGCGACGCCAGGCTACACGCCAACGTCGGCTGGACGCTGATCAAGCTCGGGCAGGAGGCCGAGGCCGAGCGCGAGCTGCAGATCGCCCTGCGCCTGGATCCGAGCCTCCAGGCCGAGCGCAACTATCTCAACGCCCGCTACGGCCGCGACGCACGCGGTGGACCCACGCCCTCTTCCACCCGATGAGCAGCCCTATGACAGCACGCGTGAGGGTGGCGCTGGCCATCGCCCTCGCGTTCGTCTCGGTCGGGACGGGGATGGCGGGCGCGCAGGAGCAGCGAGCACCAACGCCGGAGTCGCCGGGTGCGCTGGTGGAACGTGCGCGGGCGGCGTACGCGCAGGGGCGCCACCGGGAGGCGCTGGAGACGGCGCGCCGCGCGGCGGGGGCAACGCCGCGCTCCCTGTCCGCCCTGCTGGCCCTCGGCGGCATGGCGGAGTTCATGGGTGAGTTCGACGAGGCCTATCAGGCGTACGCCCAGGCCCAGGCGCTGGCGCCGAACGATAACGTGACCCGCTATCGCGTGGCGTCGTTCGCCACGCGCATCGGCGACTACGACCGCGCGCTGCGCGAGCTGGACGCGATTCTCGGCACCCAGCCCAAGTCCATGCAGTTCTTCTTCCGCTGGGCGCCGGCGTTCCTCCAGAAGCCGCTGCTCAAGCGCAGTCCCGCCCTCGAACAGTTCGTGGCGCTGCAGATCGACATCCTGATGGAGAAGGGCGACGTTGCCGAGGCGCGCAGGCTGGCGCGCCGACACGCCATCGTCGACTCGGGCCGCGACTACTGCGCCGAGGCGGACGCGAAGAAGACGGGCGGCGGCTCGGCCGACGAGGTCTTCAAGGCGTTTCGCCTGGCCGTGCTCGGCCAGCCGAGCGCCGCCGACTGCATCTGGTGGTACGGCCAGTGGCTCACCGACGAGGGCTACATGCGGCTCGGCCGGCTGATGGTGGAAGAGAGCACGCGGATGACGAGCTCGCAGGAGAACAAGAACTCGGGCCACCGCTTCGTCCGGATCCGTCTGGGCGGCCCGCGGCCGGTCGCCAAGCGCGCGGAGTCGCTGTTCCTCATCGCCAAGCAGCGCTATCTGCGCGACGGCGACGTCGAGGGCGCCGCGCGGCTCTTCGACGAAAGCCTGCGCCTGTCGCCGACCTTCGCGCGCCCGTACTCGTACAAGGCCCGCCTCGCGCTGGACGACGGCGACCGCGAGGGCGCCGTGCGCTGGCTGCGTCGCGGCGTGGAGGCCGATCCCGATTCCTGGCGCACGTGGCACAACCTCGGCAAGGTGCTGCTCGCCGCCGAGCGCTGGGACGAGGCGGAGCACGCGCTGGCGAAGACCGTCGACCTCTTCCCCGACGACGTCGGCGGCCGGCTGGCCCTGGCACGCGCGCTCTACGCGCAGGGCAAGTGGGACGGCTACCGCAAGCAGACGGAGTACGCGGTCGGCTTCGCGCGCGGCTGCTGCGGCGCGGACGTCGTGAAGGAGCCCGCCGGCTTCCTCGACAAATTCCAGCGCTGGGGTCCCGGCGCGGTGCTGCCGCCCACGCCCGATCCGCGCGTGATCCTCGGCTGGAACCAGGACTGATGGGGAGGCGCGCCATGACGCGAGGCCCGAAGCGAGCCCTGGCGACCGCGCTCACGCTCGTCACGCTCGCCGCCCTCGCGACGCCCGCGCATGCGCTGGAGGTCTATCGCTGGATCGAGGGCGCCACCGTCGTCTACAGCGACCAGCCGCCGCCGACCGGCGCGGTGCTCACCTCGCTGCCCCGCCGCGCGCCGCTGCCGGTGGTGACGGCGCCGGACGCGCCGCGCGCAGACACGCCGCCGCCGGTCGAGGCGGCGCCGGCGGAGACGGCGGCCGTGCCGCCGCCGCCGGCGCCCGACGTCATCGTGGGCGCGGGACCGGCGACGTTCGACGAGATCCTCGAGCTCTCAG
>QHSB01000004.1 GCA_003220335.1 Candidatus Rokuibacteriota bacterium | reverse complement strand
TTTCGCCCCCGGCGGCGTCGGTCACCGACTGCAGGCGTCGTGAGGCCGGATCGTAGGCGTACTGCACCGTTCGTCCGAGGGCATCGCGGACCTGCGTCAACCGGGCAGACGTCACGTCGCCCGGCACGAGCAGCGATGTCGTGAAGCTGATCGTGCGGCCGTCGGGCTGGGTCAGGCTGGCGAGGCCCCCGCTGCCATCACGGGAGATCGCCAGAACGTTGTCGTGCCGGTCACGCTGCTCGATCAGTAAATTCAAGCCCACGATCGGCCGCGTGCGGCCGCGGCCGACCCAGCCGCCGCGGAAGCGCCACGCGTTGCCGTTCGAAAAGCGCAAGACCTGCACTCCGTCCGCCTCTTCGCTGATCGTCGCGCCACGAAAGCGCGGGTTGGTCCGGTTGACGAAGCGGCCATCGGACTGCCGGGCGAACTCGTAGCGCGCGTTCCCTGGCATCACGAGCCGCCGGAGCGATGGGTTGACGTCGAGCAGCGCGATGTCCAGCGACAGTGCCCAGCCCTGGCCGAGGAAGAGCTCGAAGCCGGCGATGCGGCCGAAGGCATCGAACGGGTTGTAGCGTCGGTACACGACGGCGGGGAGGCGGCCCGGCTGCAGCAGGTCGACGGCGTCCACGAGATGCTGGCCGATGGCGAGGTTCACGGGCTCGCCGGCCTCCGGCGTCCCTTCATCGGCCGATGGCTGCGAGTCCTCGTTGTCGATGAAGCAGCTCAGGCCGCAGACACCACAGAATCGCGCGATGCCAACGCCGGGGTCGGACACGATCATCTGGCCGTCGGCGCTCACCGTGCCGAGGCCGGCCAGGCGCCACGCCGCGGCCGCGCCCGGCAGTGGGGCGGCGTCGTAATACCAGAGCTGTGCCTTGCCGCCGGGCTCGAGGCCGAGATCGTTTGGCAACGTCACGGGCAGCGGCGCCGATGGAACGCCGCCCATCGGTGTGCCGAAGAACAGCTGGAAGAGCGAGCGCGTACGCCCCGGCGGCGGCGGTACGGGCAGTCGATCTTGCAGAATACGCTCGATCGCGATCCTGGTCTTGAGGATCCCGTCCCAGCCGGTAATCGTGACGCCCGCGGGCAGCGTGAAGGCGACGCCCGGGAACCGCGCATCGGTGATCACCTGATCGGATGTCGCGTTGGCGATGGGAACGAACCGCTCCGGCGGCGGCGGCGCCGTCAGCCACGCCGTTGGCAGGACGGTGACCTCTCCCGGCGCCACCGTGACATCGGTGGCGTAGATCGGCAGCCCGGCGCGCGCCCTGTTGGCGTCGATACCGAGCATCTGCCTGCCCGTCGGCGGCGCCAGCAGGCTGAAATTACCCGCGGCGTCGGTGGTGGTCTGTGCGACGCCAATCGCCAAACCGACGCCCTCCAGGGGCTCGCCGGTGGTCAGGACGAAGCGGCCGGCGACGGCCGTCTGGCCGGGTGCGCCTATCGTCAGCGTAAGTGATGCGACCTGTGACCGCATGATGCCGTCCACGACGCCGCTCGCGGCGACCATCAGCTGTGTCGTGCCAGCCGCGGCGTCGGCCGCGAGGCGCAGCCGAAGCTCGCCGGTCTGGCCCGGTGCGAGGAACGCCCCGGGCAGAAATTCAGCGGTCACGCCCGCAGGCAGTCCCGACACGGCGACCGACACGAGCCCGGTGAAGGCGCCGCTGCCCACGACGCTGAGCGCATAGCTGACCTGCGCGCCGGGTAACGACGTGGCGGCCGGTGGCAATGCGGTGAAGCCGAAGTCGCCCGTCGGCGTGACTGTGAACAGGCCGCTGGCCGCACCACGAGGCGTGCTGACGACGATCGGCCCGCTCGTGGCGCTGATCGGCACCGTCGTCGTGACGCCAGCGAGTGTCGCGGTGCGCACGAGCGCGGGCACGCCGTTGAAGGCGACGGCGACGGGACCGGCCGAGAAGCCGTGACCCGACAGCGTCACGAACGTCCCCGCCACGCCGCTCGACGGTACGATGGCCGTGATCACCGGGCCCGACACGATCCGGAAGGCGCGACGCGCCGGCGTGAGATCCTCGTTGCCGGCGCGGTCGCGCGCCTTCACTTCGAAGACGTGCTGGCCCTCCGCGAGATCGGTCAGCGTCACGCTCGTGACCGGCGCGAAGGCGCTCCAGGCGCCCCCGTCGAGCCGCCAGGAGAAGGTCAGATCGGCCGATGCCGTGATCGCGTCGCTCCCGCTGAACGTGAACGTCGCGACGGTGACCGCGCTGTCGCCCTCGGGCCCAGTGATGATGGCTGTCTCTGGCGCGGTATTGTCGACGATGACGAAACGGGTCACGCCGGTGGATTCGTTTCCCACGAGGTCGGTGGCCTTCACCGACAGCGTCTGCGCGCCGTCGCTCGTCGTCCTCGTGTCCCAGACGGCCGAGGCGGCGACGATTGCCGCCGGCGCGACAGGATCGAGCGCGGGGGCCAGCGACTGACCGGCGGCCCTGAGCGTCACGCGCGCCACGCCGCTGCCGTCGTCGCGCGCGACGCTCGCCACGTTCACGGCGCCGCGCACGTGCATGCCCGCCGATGGAGCACTGAAGACCACGCTCGGCGGCTGATCGTCGTGAATGACCTGGGCCGTCGTCGCGGGCGAGGTGAGGCCGTCGCCGCCGTGCGTGGTGGCGTAGACGTGCAGCCTGTGGAGCCTGTTCGGACTCAGCGCGACGTCGAGAGCGAAGCGGCCGGTGGTGTCGGCAAGGCTCGAGGTCGCATGGGTCGCGTCATCGACGAAGACGTCGACCCTCGAGCGCGCTTCCGTCGTTCCGACAACGACGAGCAACGGCTGTCTGGTGACCTCCGGCAACGCGCCGAGCGTCGGCGCCGGCGGAGGCCGGAA
>QHSB01000003.1 GCA_003220335.1 Candidatus Rokuibacteriota bacterium | reverse complement strand
TGCTGGGCCACGAGGGCGCCGGGACGGTGCAGGCCGTGGGCGAGGGCGTCACGATGACGAAGCCCGGCGACCGCGTGATCCTGAGCTTCGTACCCAACTGCGGGCACTGCCACTCCTGCGAGAGCGGCCGGCCCCACCTCTGCGACGAGCACGCACGGACCACCGGCAAGCTCTACGACAACACCTCGCGCCTGCACACCGAGGCCGGCCAGGACTGCGCCCACATGGGCAAGGTGGCGTGCTTCGCCGAGTACGCCGTCGTCCCCGAGATGGGGTGTGTCCCCGCACCGGCGTCACTCGATTTTCCCCAGCTGGCGCTGATCGGCTGCAGCGTCACCACCGGCGTGGGCGCCGCCGTGTTCAACGCCCGCGTGCAGCCCGGCGACAGCGTGGCGGTGATCGGCTGCGGCGGCGTCGGCCTCAACGTGCTGCAGGGCGCGCGCCTGGCCGGCGCCACCACGATCGTGGCGGTGGACGTCAAGGACACCGCCCTGGCCTTCGCGAAGAAGTTCGGCGCCACCGACACCGTGAACGCGCGCACCGAGAACGCGGTGGCGCGCGTGCAGGCGCTGACCGGCGGCGGCGCCCACTTCGCGTTCGAGGCCTACGGCAGCGGCGCCACCACGCGAATGGCCGTGGACATGCTGCGCAAGCGCGGCACGGCGGTCATCGTCGGCATCGCACCCGCCGGCGACACGGCGGCCATCGAGCCGGTCGTGCTGACGCGCGGAGAGAAAACCCTCACCGGCACCTACTACGGCTCGGCCCATCCGCGTCAGGACATGCCGCGTATCGCCGACTGGGTCGAGCGCGGCCGGCTCGACGTCGCCAGTCTCGTCACGCGGCGCTACGCCCTGGCCGACATCAACCGCGCGTACGAGGACATCGACACCGACGCGGTGGGCCGCGGCGTGATCGTGTTCTAGTCATCCGGAGGACGTCATATGCGCGCTGATCTCGTCGTCGGCAGTCGACTTCCCGATCTCGAGCTTCCAGACCACCGCCGCCGTTCGGTGAAACTCTCGGCGCTGGCCGATGGCTATCCGCTCATCGTGAGCTTCTATCGCGGCTACTGGTGACCGAAGTGCGCGGTGCAGGTCAGGCACCTCACGACGATGCAGGACGAGCTGGCGGTGAACTATTGCCACCTGGCGGTGGTCAGCACCGATCCGCCGGAGGTCACGGCGGCGTTTCGCATGGGGCTCGGCGCCACCTTCACGTTCCTCAGCGATCACGAGCGGCGGGCCATCAACGAGCTCGACATCGTCGAGCAGACGGCGCCGGGCTTCGAGCACGGTCTGGTGGCGTTGCCGTACACGTTCTCGCTGTATCCCGGCCTGACGATCCACCGGATCTACAACGGCTGGTGGTTCGTCGGCCGACCGACGCTCGAGGAGCTGCGTCAGGACCTGCGCGCGATCATGCAGAAGTGCCGCCCCGATTACGAATACGCGCCGCCCGCGAACCGCAAGTAGGCAGCACGACAAAGGAGACCGGGATGACACACAGATTGTTGCGGCTGTTCGGTCTGGTGGGGATGCTGGGACTGGTCACGGCGGGCGCCGCCTCCGCCGAGGACTGCCGCGGGACCATCACCGCCGACGAGGCGATGAAGGCCGAGACGTCGCGCTACACCGCGCAGACGTCGAACGACTTCGGGGCGATGGACAAGCTGTTCGGCAACGACCTCACGTACAACCACTCGTCCGCCGCGACCGACAACAAGGCGACGTACATCGAGAGCATGCGCTCGGGGCGCGTGAAGTACCGCAAGATGACCCCGAACGGCGACGTGAAGGCGCGCACATATGGCTGCCTGGCGATCATCACCGGCACCGCGGTCTACGAGGTG
>QHSB01000002.1 GCA_003220335.1 Candidatus Rokuibacteriota bacterium | reverse complement strand
CGGCGTCGTCGAGAACACGCCCGACGGACTGCCCGTCATCGATCGCCTCGGCAGCCCCGACAACGTGATCCTCGACACGATGTCGAGCGTGGGCTTCGGACTCTCGCCGGCCGCCGGCCGTGGCGTGAGCGACCTGGTGCTGCACGGTCGCTGTCAGTTCGCCGACCTGTCGGCCCTCTCGCTCGGCCGCTTCGCCGAGACGACGCCGGACTGGCGTGAGCGGGCCGGCTGGGTGTCTGCCGGCGCCCCGGTCGCCGGCGCCGCGGCGGGTGACGGTGGCGGGGACTGAGACGATGAGGCGGGAGGCCGATCCGCGCTCCATCGCGGGCAAGGCGCCCAGGCCCGAGCGCCACGTCGCCGTCGTCGTCGTCGGCAGCGGGGCGGCCGGAGCCGCGGCGGCCGTCGAGGCGGCGGGTGCCGGCGTCGAGGTCCTGCTCGTCGACGAGAATCCCGTCGACAACGACACGATGGCGATGGACGTGCCGCTCTATTTCGGGCAGCGCATGCAGCCCTCCGTCCGCAATCGCGCGGTGATGCTGGAGCGCGTGGTCGAGTCCAACCCGGCGCTGACCGGCGCGTACGAGGCGGGTGTGGACGTCCAGCTCGGCACGTGCGTCTGGGGCGCGTTCGTGAACGGCCCGACGATGCAGCAGCTGGACGCGCCGATGCTCGGCCTCGCCGACGAGCGGCGCTCCTGGCTCGTCGGCTACGACCGTTTGATCGTGGCGGCCGGGGCCCGCGACGTCGTCCTGGGCTTTCCGGGCTGGGAGCGCGCCGGTGTCATGGGCGCGAATGCGCTGTTCTCGCTCCTGACTCGCTATCGAGCGCTCGCCGCGCGCCGCATGATCGTCCTCGGCTCGGGCAGCCTCGGTCTGCGCACGGCGACGCGGGCGCTCGAGCACGGCGTGGACGTGGCCGCGATCGTCGAGGTCGCGCCCCGGGTGTGCGGTGACGCGCAGCTCGCGCGCGCGCTGCAAGCGCGCGGCGTGCCGATCCTGACCTCTCACACGGTTCGCGAGGCGCGCGGCCCGGTGGGCGAGGTCGAATCGCTCGTCGTCGTGCGGGTGGACGACGCCGCGAAGCCGGTTGCCGGCAGCGAACGGGAGCTGGCCTGCGACACCGTGTGCCTGGCCATCGGGCTGACGCCCAGCGTGGAGCTGCTGGCGCTGGCCGGCGCGCGGCTTCGATTCGACTCGGCGCTCGGGGGCTGGGCGCCGGCGCTGGACGAGGCGGTGCGGACGAGCGTGGCCACGGTGTTCGCGGCCGGCGACTGCGCGGGATTCCACGACGGCATGCTCGCGAACGCCGAGCTCGCGCGTCGCCAGGGACGGCTCGCCGGCCTCGCCGCCGCCGAGTCGCTCGGCGCTCTCGGGCGTCGCGAAGCGGAGCTGCGGCGAGCGACGCTCGATCCCGAGCCATCGACGGAACCGCCGAGCGCGGTGCACGGTCACTGGCAGGCGTGGCTCGACTCGCTGATCCACGCGGGCGGCTGGGAGGTGAACGTCTGCCAGTGCGAGGAGGTCACCCGGCGCGAGCTCGTCGAGACACGGCCGCCGCGCTACCTGACCTGGCAGTCGCCGCAGATGAGCGCGCGCAGCCTCGGCACGCTCCTGCGCGACGGGCCGATCAACCAGGACCAGATCAAGCGTCTGACGCGCGCCGGCATGGGGCCGTGCCAGAGCCGTCGCTGCCGCGAGCAGGTGGCGCTGCTCCTCGCGCAGGCGACGGGAACACCGGTCGACCGGATCCCGCTGCCGACCTTCCGTCCGCCGATCCGCCCGCTGCCACTGAGCGTGCTGTGGCCGGGCGACGAGCCGCCGGCGATGCGCGGCGACTGGGTGAGCTGGTTCGGCATTCCGACCCAGTTCAGCCCGCACTGGGAGGCGGGTATGGCCATTGACGAACCGACCGCGCACGGTCGCTTGATCCTGAGCGACGAGTAAGACCGAGCTAATGGTCGACGTCCCGAAGACGGCGGACATCGTCATCATCGGGGGCGGCGTGCACGGCGCCAGCCTCGCCTATCACTTCGCCCGCAAGAAGGCGGGTCGGGTCGTCCTGATCGAGAAGAAGTTCATCGCCTCCGGGCCGACCGGCCGCTCGACCGCCCTCGTACGACGGTTCTACGCCATGGACTTCTTCACGCGAACGGCGAGCGCCGCCGCCGAGATGTTCCGCCACTGGAAGGACGTGATCGGCGGCGACGGCGATCCGGGATTCCAGCAGGTGGGCATGCTGGTCCTCGCCGGCCCCGACACCGCGCCCCACCTCCGGCACAACGCGCTGCGCGCCCGCGAGCTGGGCGCCGGTGTCGCGCTCATCTCGCCGGCGGAGGTGAAGGCGCTGGTGCCGGCGGCGCGGGTGGACGACGTGGCGCTGGCCTCGTACGAGGCCGAGTCGGGTTATGCCGATCCCTCGTCGACGGCGAATGCCCTGGTGAATCGGGCGCGCGATCTGGGCGCGACGATCATCCAGTACCGGCGGGTGGACGCGATTCGCGTCGCGGGCTCACGCGTGATCGGCGTGCGCACGGAGTCGGAGGACGTCGACGCGCCCGTCGTCGTCAACTGCGGCGGACTCTGGGCCGACCGGCTCCTGCGCCCGCTCGGCATCGAGGTGTCGATCACGCCGACGCGTCATCAGATGTGCTTCTTCCGGCGGCCGAGCGGGTTCGGCGTGCACCCGGCGGTGGCCGACATGGTGCAGGTGACCTACATGCGTCCCGAGCACGGCGACCTCACCATCCACGGCGTCCTCTCCTACGACGAGGTCGTGGACGCCGACCGCTACAACGAGGGTGTCGATCCCGACGAGATCGTGCGCAACGCCGAGCTGATCGCACATCGCTTTCCGGTGATGGAGCACGGCCTGGCGATGGGCGGCTACTCCGGGCTCTACGACGCGACGCCCGACCATCACCCGGTGCTCGGCCCCATTGCGGAGTACCAGGGACTCTACGCCGACTTCGGCTGGAGCGGACACGGCTTCAAGCACTCGCCGTTCATCGGCGACATCCTCTCGGACGTGGTCCTGCACGGCAAGGCGAAGGACTACGATCTCACGCCGTTCCGCTGGAGCCGGTTCCGCGAGGGCGATCTGGTGCCGCCCGCCCGCTGGACGGCGCCGCCGCACCCCAAGCACCGGAGCTAACGAAATGGGGGGCCCCGAAATGGCCCCCCAAACCCCCCAACGTTCGGAGCGCCCCGGCACAGCCGGGTCGCTCCTCTAAACCCCACACGCTCGGGGCGCCCCGGCCAAGCCGTGGCACCCTCGATACTCCGACAGGCCCCT
>QHSB01000001.1 GCA_003220335.1 Candidatus Rokuibacteriota bacterium | reverse complement strand
AAAGCCGTCGGCTCGTTTCCGGTTGCCGTACCGCTCCTGCAGGTCATGCTCGCCACGCGAGCCGGGCATGGTCATCATCTCCTCATGTGCCGCATCACTGAAGAATGTCGTGATGCTCATGGTTGTGATGGCCGAGTGGGGGCGCGGGTTACCACCTGTCGGCTTCTCATCTCCGTCTCATCTCCCTCTCATCGGCCTCACGTCTGCTTCGCTTTCGCGCTTCTCGATGCGAGGATGGAAATCTCGCGGACGCCCGATGCGTTGAAAAAGAAAGAGCGCGTTTTTGAGGAGTGTTGCTGCGAGTGCAGACAGTTGGCCGAACTGCTACCGGTGCGCGTCACTCGAATTGCAACGCCTGACGTACGAGATCACTCTGGCAGCTCCGAGAACGGACGAACCGCAGTGATGCGCTACGGCGCGAAGGGGTGGTCAATGCAACGCTGGCTTGTTTCGCCGATGCTCTTCGCCGCGGCGATGGCCGCGGTCGGATGTTCTTCCAGCCGATCAGTGACGCCGGCGGCGTCGCCGGCCGCTACGAGTGCCCAGGCTGCATGCGAGCGAGTCTGACCGGGAGCTTCAGCGGCCCTCCCTACGTCGCCGCACGTGCCGGGGACGGTTCTCCGAGCGGCGTGGCCCGGCTCGTCTGCCCCTTCATCAGCCAGCGAATCAGCGGGGTGGCCATGAAGGTGCTCACGAGGGCCATGATCACAAGCATCGAGAAAATGTCGGTCGGCAGCAGCCCCAGATCCTTGCCGATGTTCAAGACGATCAGCTCCATCAGCGCCCGCGTGTTCATGCAGACGCCGATCGTCAGCGCGCTCCGATGATCCTCGCCGACGAGCCGGGCGG
Organism: Candidatus Rokuibacteriota bacterium; assembly: GCA_003220335.1. GTDB lineage: Bacteria > Methylomirabilota > Methylomirabilia > Rokubacteriales > CSP1-6 > AR12. Next base: position 4,106 of record QHSB01000001.1, on the reverse strand, counting down.
CAAGGTAGGCGCCACCGAACTTGCTCACGAACGCCACGGCCAGGACCAGCATCAGCGTCAAGGCGCCCGACCATCCCTGAATCGTGCCGATATCCGTACGAAGCCCCGTATAGGCGAAGAAGATCGGCAAGAAGAACACCCAGACGATCGGAGAAACGCGCCGCTTCCACTCCTCGACGAAGCGCCGGTCATCGTGGAGGGCCATACCGACGACAAAGCCCCCGATGATCCCGAAGATACCCAGGTTGCTCGTGATGGCGGCCGAGATGAAGAGGAGGGTCACGATGTACGGGATCGCCGTGAGCCGGAGCTCGCCGTATCGCGCGACGTGCGTCGCGATGGCCCGCTTGAGGGGCTTCCGCACGACAAAGAACACGAGGACGAGATACGCCGCGAGGCCGATCACACGCGGGACAGCCCAGCCCCAGCTGAACGCGCCCTTCACGAGCAGCGAGATCGCGCCGAGGATCATCCACCCGGAGACGTCATCGATCGCGGCGGCGCCGATGGTGAGCGCCGCTGTCCGCGTATGCGACAACCCGAGTTCCATGAAGATGCGACCCAGGATCGGGATGGCGGTGATCGACATGGCAACCGCGAAGAACAGCTGGAAACCGAACAAGGGCACGGCCTCGGACAGCCGCGCGTGAAACCATGGCGCCGAGAAATAGCCCATCACGAACGGAACTGCGATGCCCAACAGGCTGATGACGATGACGGATCGGCGGTCGCCGCCCAGGTGACGGTTGAACTCGAACTCGAGCCCAATCTGGAACATGAGGAAGATCAAGCCGACCTGAGCGAGCCCGGTGAAAATCGTGCCCGTCGAGGGATGGAAGAGCCCGTGCATGAATCCCGGGAAGAGCGCCCCGAGCAGGCTGGGACCGAGCAGGAGGCCCGCAAGGATCTCACCGGACACGTCGGTCTGACCCAGGCGACGAACGAGCCAGGTCACGACGCGTGTTGCCACCAGAATCGTGATGAGCTGATACAGCAGGCGGAGCGTGATCTCCTCAGCGCCCGCCCCGACGGCCGACCCGAATCCGACCAGGATGGATTGCAGGCTAGACTCGTCCTTGACGCCCCGCTGCGACGGGTTCGTGGGCCTTGAGGAAGCGCCGCGCGTGCTCCACGACCTCGTCGGTGTGCGCCTGCGAATCTTTCCAGGGATAGATGGTCACCTCGGCCTTCGGGGCGAGGCCGGCCACCTCCATTGCGACCTTGTACGGGTGCGCGGGCACGTCGTCAGGCGCGATCAACAGCGGCGTCTGGATGGAGCGCACGAAATCGCGCGACACGGTGAAAACGAAGTCGGCGCGGTCGGTGTACATGCTGGTGAGGAAGTCATGGACCATGTCCATCGTGACGTCGGGGCGCTTCTCGCAAAGCGTCGGCCCCCAGCCCTTGATGTTGTTCTGGTAGAAAAGGTCCGGGATCTCGGGCCTGAAGCCGCTGGGTTGCATCATCGCGGCCGCGACGACGCGCTCCGGAGCCCGCCGGATAAGGTTGTGAATCATCGGCCCGCCGATGCAGAAGCCCATGACCATGAACTCCCGGATGCCGAGGTGGTCCATCAGCCCGAGCTGGTCGTCGGCATAGGCATCCCAGGGGCGGTCGATCTCCAGCGGGCCGCGGGACTGGCCGGGGTTGGCGTTGCGCAGGTCAGCGCAGATACAGTGGAAGTCGTCCTTGTACCGTTCCATCGGGTTGAAGGGCGAGGCTGTATGCCAGGATGAGAGAGCCGAATTGAGCCCGCCGCCCGGGATGAGCAGCAGGGGGAAGCCGGAACCGACCTCTTGGTAGTGGATGCGGACCGGGCCTCTTTCGTAGAACGGCATGGCGATTGTCCTCCTTCAGCGAGTCGCCGTCACTCTAACGCACTTGAACGCCGTGACGAAATAGTCGCGCAACGCTGCTCGATCCGCGTTCCGCGTCCCCGAATCAGAACGGGTTCGGCTGCTCGGACGGCTGGATCGCGGACTCTGAGCGCGCGCCCATCACCCCGGCGGCGTCCGCGTCGACGAGGACGACGTCGACGCCCCAGCCGGCACGCGAGAACCGTACATTCGTCCGATGTGCGTTCGTGTTGCCCGCGGAGCGTATGACCTCGGTGTTGTGCTCCAGTTTGTCCACGCGCCGCGAGAGCAGCTCGAACGCGGCGTCGGTGCCTTCGCGGCCGGACTGGCCGCGGACGTTTGGCCCCTGCGCGTCTACGCGCCCAGGATCGATGATCGGCCGGACTGCCAACACCACCAGCGCCAAAGCAATTACAGTGAGAACGGCCTTCGTATAGGCGTCTGTCATCTTCGGCCTCCTAGTTTTCGGGCACTACGGCGCTCAGATCGAGCCCGGACGAGCGGGCTCGTGTACATTGATGTTCATGGTGCCGACGTTGATCCTCATTCCGCCACCGGGAAGGACACCAAAATGACCGCAACAAAAGGCTTTGTCGTGCCCGCGGGCGGCGGGAAGCATCTCGACATGACGGCGCCCGGCCGCTTCGCCGCCTTGAAGCTCGTCGGCCACGAGACCAATGAGAGCATCATGCTGTTCGAGGAAACCGTACCCGTCGGCACCAAGAGCCTCTTCCATCTACACCGCGACAGCGACGAGGTCGCCTGGGTACTCGCCGGCGAGATCACCTTTAAGATCGGCGAGGATGTTACCGTCGGCGGGCCCGGCACCTGCGCGTTCTTCCCGCGCAACGTCCCGCATGCTTGGAAGAACACCGGGAGCGAAACCGGCCGCGTCTTGTTTCTGTACACCCCGGCCTCCGCCGGTGGCTACGTCGAGGAGCTCTTGGAACGCCCCGGACCGATGAACGACGACGAACGCAACAAACTCCGTGAGCGCTACCGCTGGGAAGTCGTCGGTCCAAACCCGCTTTGACGGGGGCGGCAACCCGTCGCCCTGCCGTCGTTGTATAAGGGCGTCGCGAAGTGATACGGACTCATGTGCACCGCGGCGCTGAGCTCTGCCAGGCGCCGCTCCCGCTGCAAGTTGTCCTGGATGCCGCCAGTCGTTGTCACGTCGGCCATGGCGACCCGAATCACGCGCAGTCGTGAGTGTCGGTCATGTCCAACGTCGTCACGGTATCGTCCAACTGCTTCCGGAGAAACAACCGGGCGCGATGCACGCGAGTCTTCACGACGGGGACGCTGAGGCCCAGGAGCTCCGCGATCTCGAGATTCGACAGGCCCTGGACGTCGCGTAGCACCAGCACGCTCCGGTACGCGGCGGGCAATTCCTCGATCGCCGAGGTCAGCGCCAGCCGCAAGTCGGCCTGGATCGAGGGATCGTCCACGCGCGCCGACCAATCGGGCATGGGCCCAGCGTGGCGGCCCCGATCATCGAAGACCGGCATCACCTCTTCCCAGGACAGGTCGCGACGCCGGCTCCGGCCGCGGAGTTTCTGATAGGCGGCGTTGGCCACGATCCGGTAGAGCCATGACCCGAAGGCCGACTCACCTCTGAAACCGTCGATCTTTCGAATCACGGTCCAGAACGCGTCCTGCACGACTTCCTCCGCATCCTGTCCGTTTCCCGTGATGCTCGTGGCCAGGCGATACGCGCGGTCCCCGTACGTGGTGACGAGACGCTCCGCTGCCATCGGCTCGCGCCCCCGGAGCGCGGCCAGAAGGTCGAGATCCCGGTCTACACGCCGCGAATGAGCAACGGCAGCCGTCTCGGGTTCGAGAGCCATTTGAAGAGCCATCTCTCTATCCTCCGTTCCGCCTATCATGTCCGCCTAGAGCCGTCTGGACCGCGTCCAGCAGCGCATCACCATGGAAGGGCTTGTCGAGGAATGCGACGGCACCGGCCCCGAGGCACCGCTGACTCATCTCCTCGTCGCCGTGAGCAGTCACGATGACGGCCGGCATGCGGACGTTCGCGGCCGCAAGATGCCTGAGGAGGTCGAGGCCGGTCATTCCGGTCATCCGCAGGTCGAGCACGAGGCAACCGGTGTTCTCGCGCTCGGCGGATGTCAAGAACTCTTCCGCCGAGGCGAACGTCTCGACTCGGAAGCCTACCGACCGCAGGAAATTCCTGAGCGAGCGACGCAACGATTCGTCATCGTCCACGACGTAAATCGCCGGCGTCTCGCG
>QHSB01000423.1 GCA_003220335.1 Candidatus Rokuibacteriota bacterium | reverse complement strand
CACCGCCGTTGGTCAGACAACCCATCTCGCGGCGCGCATGGAGCAACTCGCCGAGCCAGGCACGATCGTCATAGGGCCCGCTACGCTCTCGCTCGTGGCCGACTACATCGCGGTGAAGCCGCTGGGCCCGGTGCGAGTGAAGGGGCTCGCCGAACCCGTGGACGTATACGAATTGACTGGTCCAGAACCCAGCCGCACGCGTCTGCAGGCCGCCGCCGCCAGGCGCGGGCTCACGCGTTTTGTTGGCCGCGACGCCGAGCTCGAGCAACTTCGGCGCGCGCAAACCGAGGCTGCCGACGGTCACGGACGAGTCGTGGCAATCGTCGGGGAAGCCGGCGTAGGCAAATCGCGCCTCGTGTACGAGTTCAACCACTCACAGCGCCGACAGAACTGGCTCGTCCTCGATAGCGCTGCCGTGTCGTACGGCAAGGCGACAAGCTACTTGCCGGTGCTCGAGCCCCTCAGGCGCTATTTCAAAATTGACGCGCGGGACGACGTCCGCGCGATCCGCGAGAAGGTCACGGGCAAGGTTCTGACGCTCGCCCGGACGCTCGAGCCCACGCTCTCGCCATTGCTGACTTTGCTCGACGTACCTGTGGACGAGCCGTCATGGCTCGCGCTCGACCCCGTCGAGCGTCGGCGGCGCACGCTCGACGCCGTGAAGATGTTGTGGTTCGAGCAGGCGCGCGAGCGACCGCTGCTTCTGATCGTAGAGGACCTTCACTGGGTCGACGGCGAGACACAAGCTCTGCTCGACGAACTCGTCGACGGCCTCGAATCGGCGCGTCTGCTGCTGCTCGTGAACTATCGGCCTGATTACCGGCACGCCTGGAATAGCAAGCGTCATTGCACAGTGATCCGTATTGATCCACTGGCCAGCACGAATGTCGAGGAGCTTCTCCGAGGCCTTCTCGGCGCGGATCCAGCGCTGGACGAGCTCAAACGGCTGTTGATCCAGCGAACGGACGGCAATCCGTTCTTTCTCGAAGAGAGCGTGAGGATGCTGGTAGATTCGAAGCGGCTCGTTGGCAAGCCAGGCGCGCATCGCCTTGCCGAGCCCGTCGCCACGCTTCAGATTCCGGCGAGCGTCCACGCACTTCTCGCCGCGCGGATCGATCGCCTGCCCGCTGCGGACAAGCGCCTGCTTCAGGCCGCGGCCGCTATTGGCACACATGTGCCGGTCGTTCTGCTACGCGAGATTGCCGAGACCTCCGAGCCTGATCTGCAGCGGGGACTCACCAATCTCATCACTGCCGAATTCCTTTATGAAGTGAACCTCTTTCCCGAAACCGAATACGCCTTCAAGCACTCCCTCACCCACGACGTCACGTACGGAACGCTTCTCCAACGGCGTCGCCGCGAGCTTCATGCACGGATCGCCGAAGCGATCGAACGGCTCTATGGCGACCGGCTCGCCGAACACCTCGAGCGCCTCGCCGACCATGCCGTTCGAGGAGAGTTGTGGGACAGGGCGATTACCTACCTCCGCGGAGCTGGCACGAAGGCCGCGACGCGCTCGGCCTACGCTGAGGCGCTGACTTTCTTCGAGGAGGCGCTGCATGCCGTCGCCCGCTTACCCGACAGCCGCGACGCAAAAGTTCAGGCGATCGACCTGCGGCTCGAGTCACGGGCGGCCCTGGCGCCCCTCGGCCACTATGGCCGAATCTTGGAGCTCATGCGCGAGGCTGAGGCCATCGCGGCGGAGATCGGCGACCGACGCCGGCTCGGAGTTGTCCTGGCCGATCTCGGCGCTCGGCTGAGGAACGTCGGCGACCACGCCCGCGCGTTCGAAGCGAACCGGCAAGCGCTCGACATTGCCACCGAGCTTGGAGACGCGGGTCTCGAGATCGAAGCGAAGTATCGGCTCGCCCAAACGCACTTCGCTCTTGGTGACTTGGTGCAGGCGGGCGCGCTCTTCGTGGAAACTGCGCAAGCGCTGACGGATGAGGGGGGCGCCAGGCGAGCCGAGCTGCCCAGGTTCTTCGCGGCCTGGCCCCGCGCGTGGGCCGGGCTCGTCTTTTCCCATCTCGGCCGATTTACCCAGGCGATCGAGCACGCAAACCAGGCGGTGACAATCGCCGAATCAGCAGACCACGCCCATACGGTGATCGAGTCATACGGTGCGCTGGGAGGCGTCAGCCTCGAACAGGGCGATCTGGCGAGTGCGCTTCGCGCGTTCGAGAACGGCATGACCTTGATCCGCAGGCGGAACGTCGCCGACCCGAACATCCTCTCGGGCTTGGGCTATGTGTACGCGCTGTCAGGCCGTCTCGCCGAAGCTCTTCCCTTGCTGGAGGCGTCCATCGTCGGCGAGGCATCGATCAGCGCGATGGGCTTGGGTCTTGCCGTGCGCCTCACTCGTTTGGCGGAGGCATGTCTACTCACCGGCCGCACCGCGGAAGCCGCCGATCGCGCGCGAAGCGCAGTCGATCTGGCGAGGAAGCACAAGGAACGCGCCAATGAGGCCTTGGCACTCCGCGCGCTCGCCGAGATCATGGCACGTAGCGACCCATCGAATGCCGAGTTCGCTCTGCAGCACTATGAAGCGAGTCTCGAGCTCGCCCAGGGAATCGGTATGCGACCGCTCATTGCGCACGGCCACGTCGGCCTCGGAAAGGTGTATACGCGTGCTGGCAAGCTCCAGCACGCCGCCGAGCAATACGCGCTCGCCGCGACGATGTATCGCGAGCTCGGGATGAGCGGCTGGCTAGTACGGCTAGAACAAGCGCTGCCGGAGCGAGGGTGACCGTCAGAAGTGACGCGTGAGCGCGCCGAGTGGGAGCTGGCTTCGAAGCACGCCGGCGATTGCGCCACCAAGCATGAGCTTGAAGGCTCCGATATGGAAGGCCATCGCCGCGATGACGGTCACGATCAGAATGGCCAGCGCCGAGGGATCGGGGATTGCGGCGGGGGAGAGTCGCACCAACGACACAGCCAACACACCGATGACGGCCGGGCTCATGCCCTTCGTCACCGCTTTCACCCACGTCATCTGTCTCACACGGTCGAGAATGGGCAGCATCGCGAGCATGATCACGAACGAGGGCAGGAATGCGGCCGTCGCCGCCACGGCCGCTCCCGCGAGCCCGGCGAGCTTGTAGCCGACATAGGCCGCGATCATCAACACCGGACCGGGCGTGAGCTGCCCGAGGGCAAGTCCGTCGATGAACTCACGCGGCGTGAGCCATCCGAATTGGCCGACCACCTGGTCCTGGATGAAGGCAATCATCGTCAACCCACCAGCGATCGTGAAGGCGCCGACGTTCAGGAAGTAGAGACCGAGATCGAGCAGGCTCTTCGGGTTTGGCGTCCATCCTCCG
>QHSB01000067.1 GCA_003220335.1 Candidatus Rokuibacteriota bacterium | reverse complement strand
ACCGAGCGCACCACCTTGTCGAACTTGTCGGTGTGCACGGCCACGGTGGGCACGCCGTACTTCGCTTCGATCGTCATCGCGTGCGCGGCGACCGCCGGCGCGCAGGTGCTTCAGTGGCCGACGCCGAGGATCGCGGCGTGGCCGCGCGCCTTGATCTCCTCCCACGTCTTCGGGTCGTCGACGAGATAGACGCTCGAGATCCGCTTGAGCACCGTCTTCACGCTCGGCATGTGCTCGGCGAACCACGCCTGCATCTGCGCGAGGAAGATGTCGGAGTCGTCGAAGCGGCAGTCGACGAGGTACACCGTGCGGCCGTTCAGCGTGTCCAGCCGCGGCGCCAGCGCCTTGGCGGCGATCTTCGGCGGATATCCGGTCGGATCGAGGACGGTGAGCGTGCTCATGCCGACTTCCATGCGAAGGGCGCGAAGTGGCCGTTGTTCCGGCCCGACGTCTCGTCCCAGTCGATGCCGAAGGCGTGCATGTGGCTGCGGGACGCCTTGGCCAGCGCGAGGCGAGAGGCCGCCGGGTGGCCGACGTTGTCCAGGTAGATCGGCTCGCCCTGGTTGGCGCCCGGAATGCCCTCGACCGCGAGGTCGAGCATCCCGGTGATCGAGACGGAGCGGCGCATGCCGCTGCTTTCGATCTTGATCGGCTTGGCCTCCGCGCCGGCGAACGTGCCGATCAGCGGGCCGAGCGCCGCCATCGGCCCGCCGCCCTGGCCACTCGCGATCGTCGTGAGTGCCTCGCGCTGCTCCTTCGACGCGCGCTCGTCCAGCACGAGGCCGACCGTCCAGTTGCCCTGGATCATCGCGCCTGGTGTGTGCAGCAAGACGGCGAAGCTGAGACCGTCGAGCCTGGTGCTCCCGTACTGCCCGCGCTGGACGTGGAACACGAGCCCCGCGTCGCACGATCCCTTCGTCGGCCGTGCCGCCAGGCCCGAGGTCGGGCAGGGACACACCGAATCGCAGTTGCACGCTTCGAAGTACTCGCCGCTGATCTGCCACTGAAGGTTCGCCATCACCAGCCTCCGTTGACGGTCCGAGCGCCTGTCACATCGAGGACGCGCGCAGGGCCATGGCCAGACCGGGCCGGAGGGCCACGATCACGCCCAGCACCGCCAGCGCGACGCCGGTCATTCGCGCAATCCACTCGCCGCGGGGCAAGAGTTTTTCGCCCGCGACCACGCACGCGATGAGCAGCACCCACGGCAGCCCCATCGCGCCGGCGACCACCAGCACCACCATCAGCGCCCAGCAACAGCCGAGGCAGTAGATCGCGTGCGCCCATCCCATGGCCACGGCGCCGCGCCAGCCCGCGCGCCAGTGGCCCAGCAGGAAGCCGAGCGGACTGCGGCAGTGGCGCAGACACACCTGCTTCAACGGCGAGAGCTGGAAGAATCCCGCGACGACGAGCACGCCCGCGATCGCGTAGGCCAGGGTGACCGACGTGACGGCCATGAGCGCCACGCTCGCGACGTAGATGGGCAGGCCCGTCACCGCCCACACCACGAGATACATGAGCACGAACGCTGCGATCGCCGCGGCCTTGGCCGCCGGGCTCGGCGCGCTCCGCTGACTCGCGGCGTACAGCCCGATCATCGGCAGCGCGCTCGGCAGCATCATCGCGGCCATCATCACCGCCCATGCGGCGACGAACGCGACGGCCTCGCCCACGGACGGCGCCATGACCATCTCGGTGCCGGCCATCTCGTCAGCACCCATCGGCGACCACAGCATGGACGCCCAGGCCGCGGCGGTGACGAGCAGCAGGACGGCGTACGTCAGCATCGTGGCGCGGTCGCGCGGCGCGAGCACCGCGCTCAATCCCCCATCACCATGCCGCCGTCGACCTTGATCGCCTGCCCCGTCATGTAGTCGGAGTCCGGCCCCGCGAGGAAGGCGACGACGCCGGCCACGTCGTCCGGCGTCTCCGGCCGGCCCAGCGGGATGCCCGCGATGCGCTTCTTCCACGCCTCGCGCGGCGCCCAGCCGTGCAGCGCGCCGATCTCGCGGTCGATCTGCTCCCACATCGCGGTGTCGACGGCGCCCGGGCACACGCAGTTGGACGTGATCTTGTCGGGCGCCAGCACCTGCGCGGCCGTGCGCGTGAGGCTGATCACGCCGGCCTTGGAGGCGTTGTAGGGCGCCAGCAGCGGGCTGCCGCCGCGGTAGCCGGCGATCGACGCCGTCTGGATGAGCTTGCCGCGCAGCTCGCTGCCCGCCATCGGCGGCTGCTCCTTCATCCGCCGCGCCGCCGCCTGGAGCACGAAGAACACCGCCTTCAGATTGATGCCGAGCACGCGGTCCCACTCCGGTTCGGTCACCTCCAGCAGCGGCTGCACGCGGATGACCCCCGCGTTGTTGAAGAGCACGTCGAGGCGGCCCCAGCGCCGGTAGGGCTCGTCGACCATGCGCGCGACGTCGCCCGCGCTTCTGACGTCGGCGCGGACGGCGACGCCGTCCAGCTCGGCGGCGAGCTTCTCGACGCCGACGCCGTCGACGTCGGCCAGCACGAGGCGGGCGCCGCCGGCGGCCAGGCGGCGCGCGGTCGCGGCGCCGATGCCGCGCGCGGCGCCGGTGATGAGCACGATGCGGCCGTCACGCTGCGCCATGGACCCTCCTCACGAACCGGCCGATGACGTCGATGGCGCGCGCGGCCTCGTCGAGCATCGGCAGGAACCAGTGCCACACGTGGATCATCGACGGCCATTCCTCCAGTGTGACGTCCACGCCGGCCGCCTTCGCGCGCTCGCCGAGGCCACGCGCGTCGTCGAGCAGCACCTCGTCGCTGCCGACCTGCACCAGCAGCGGCGGCAGATCGTTCAGATGCGCGTAGAGCGGCGAGACGAGCGGCGCCTTGCGATCGCCGCCGCCCACGTAGGCCTGCGTCATCCCCTCGATGCCCTCGCGCGTGACGATGGGATCGACGGCCGCCCTGGTGACGTAGCTCGCGGCGCTGTTCGTGAGATCCACCCACGGCGAGATGCAGACGCCGCCGGCCGGCCGCGGCAGCCCGCGATCGCGCAGCGCGAGCAGCGTCGCCACCGTGAGTCCACCCCCCGCCGAGTCGCCGGCCACGACGACACGCCCGGGCGCGATGCCCTGCGCGAGCAGCCACTGGTAGGCGGCGACGGCGTCCTCCAGCGCGGCCGGAAACGGATGCTCCGGCGCCAGCCGGTAGTCGAGCAGCAGCGCGCGTGTCCCCGCCGCGCGCGCGATGGCGGCGGCGAGGTGCCGATGCGAGCGGGGCGAGCCGATCACGTAGCCGCCGCCGTGCAGGTAGAGCACGACGGCGTCGGTCCGAGCCCCGGGCGGCGTCAGCCATTCCGCCGGGCGCGCGGGCGCCGCGATCGTCTCGACCTTCACGTCGAGCGGCGTCGGGAAGACGCGCTCGGCGCGCTCGTACTGGGCCCGCCGCTGCTCGATGGTAAGGGTGTTGGATGGAGGCAGCTTCGCCAGGTGCTCGCGGACGAGATGAATGCCTCTCTCACTCATGGCGCGACATGGTACGCCAAAAGGAGCCGGCGAACCTCTCGTGCTACAGTCAGGCCCATGGCCCACAAAGGAATGGCGTTCGGCATCTTCCTCGCACCGTTCCACCGCCTCGGCGAGAACCCCACGCTGGCCATGAGCCGCGATATGGAGCTGATCGAGTGGCTCGACTGGCTCGGCTACGACGAGGTCTGGGTCGGCGAGCACCACTCGGCCGGCTGGGAGCTGATTGCCTCGCCCGAGATCTTCATCGCCGCCGCCGCCGAGCGCACGCGCCACATCCGGCTCGGCTCCGGCGTCACCAGCCTGCCCTACCACCATCCCTTTCTGGTGGCGCAGCGCTTCGTGCAGCTCGACCACATGACGCGCGGCCGCACCATGCTCGGCTGCGGCCCCGGCGCGCTCGTCTCCGACGCCTACATGATGGGCATCGAGCCGGTGACCCAGCGCCCGCGCATGGACGAGGCGCTCGACGCCATCATGCTGCTGCTCAAGTGCGAGGAGCCGGTGACGCTGAAGACCGACTGGTTCGAGCTGCGGCAGGCGCGGCTGCACCTGGCGCCCTACACGGAGCCGCACTTCCCGATCGCGGTGGCGAGCGTCATGACGCCCTCCGGCGTGATCGCCGCCGGCCGCCACGGGCTCGGCGTGCTCTCGCTGGGCGCCGGCGTGCCCGGCGGGCCCGAGGCGCTGGCCAACCAGTGGAAGATCGGCGAGGAGACCGCGGCCAAGCACGGCAAGACGATGGACCGCAAGAACTGGAAGCTCGTCGTCAACGTCCACGTGGCCGAGGACGACGAGGAAGCGATGCGCCAGGTCAAGCGCGCCGAGCGCCACGAGACGGTCACGTACTTCGAGGAGACGCTCGGCCGGCCGCCCGGCCGCTCCGACGACCCGCTGACCGAGGGCGTGAAGATGGGCACGACGCTCGTCGGCTCGGTCGAGACGGTCGTCAAGGGCATCGAGAAGCTGTGGGAACTGAGCAACGGCGGCTTCGGCGGCCTGCTCTTCCGCGCCCACAACTGGGCCAACCGCCAGGAGACGCTGCACTCGTACGAGCTGTTCGCGCGCTACGTGATGCCGCGCTTCCAGGGCACCGCCGACGGTCCGCGCAACTCGAACGAGTGGGCGCGCGGCAATCGCAAGACGATCTTCAGTCCCAACGTGGAGGCGATTCGCCGCGCGTACACCGATGCCGGCCGCGAGATCCCGGCGGACTTCCTGCAGCGAGCGTCGGGCTCACGCGACATCGAGGGCACGACGACCACGCCCTGAGCGGAGACAGCCGGGCGGTGGCCGAAGCCACCGCCCGGTGATACGACCTCCTAGTCCTTGTCGCCCTTATCTCCTTTGCCGTCGTCGCCTCCGCCACCACCCTGGGTCGTGTCCCGGCTGATCCGCCAGATCACGCCGGTCTGCGGGATCTGGACGAGCGGGCCGTTGTATCGGCAGCCCGGGCTCCCGGGCGTGCAGTTTTCCGGCGCGCTATGGAAGATCGAGCGCGGGTCGCTCTGGCCGAAGTCGCGCACCGCGCCGTAATCGACGAGGTAGAGCGCGCCGTCGGGGCCGAACATCGCCGTGTTCGGCCGGTTGATGCCCCGAAGCGCGGGCGTCTCGACGAACGCCTGATCGTAATCCTCCTTACAGCGTGGCGTGCCGTCGGGATCGTGGAACTGATCTGACTGCTTGCAGTTGAACGCAAACCTCGACTGCTCGAGGGCGAAGCGCTCACTCTGCCGGCTGAAGTTCACCAGCTCGATGTCGTGCCCCGCCGCGGGTTCGCCGTTCTCCTTCGAGAACCCGAAATCGCCCTCGCGAGAGACGAGTGATGCGCCCTTTCGCACGACACCGAAGACGAAGGAATCGGGCGCGAAGTCGTGGCCGACGGCCGCGACGTCGACGGGCTCGAGCGCCAGGGGAGCCGTGATCGGCTGCGGCGGACGCGCGAGGATGGGTTCCACGGGAACGTCTCCCGCCGGGGTGTGCGCGGTGACGAGCGGAATGCATGCGGGGAACGGCGGATTGGGCGGTTGGCAGAGGTCGTCGCCCGGTCCGCCCACTGGGTTGAACACCGCCGAGGTGGAGGCCAGGAAGCCGAACCGGTCGGGCCAGCCGTGATAGTCCGGGCTGCCGTCGGGATTCTGCTGGGCGAGCTGTAGCCGATCCGGCGAGTTGTTCGTCGGGCGCGCGCCGCGCTCGTCCTCGCCGTTCTCGCTGACGAAGAGTCCGCCCTTCAGCGCGTGATCGGCCGGAGCGAAGCGGATCCCGTAGGGGTTGCGATACCCCCACGAGAAGGGCTCGATCGTGTTCTGTGGGTTCTTGGAGTTGAGCTTCGCTCTGAGAATCGCCCCGTCGCACATGCCGGGACTCTTGGCGCTCTCGAACGCCTTCACGGTTGCGCCGGGCCGCTGTACGCCGAACGGCGAGTAGCCGCTGGTGCGAGTCCCAGGCGGGTTGGGCGAGGGAAAGGTATTGTTGCTCAGCACGATGTCCTGACACGGAATGTCCTGCTGGTTGGCGCCACCACCGTTGTCGAGGCCCACCACGCCGGAGTTCGTCGTCGAGCCCTGCGACCAGTAGATCCAGCCGTCCTTGAACTCGAGCTGCTCGGCGGGATGGTCACCGGTGGGCAGGTTGATGATCCACGGGGTGACCGTGTTCGCCTTGAGGTCGACGATCACGATGCGCGAGCTGTTGTTGTTACCGGACGTGCGGATGCTCTGGTTGGAGTCGGTCGCGAACAGGCGGCCGCCCTGCGCTCGATTCTCGAAGCCGATGTCGATCGCGGGACCGTCGGCTTGAAGGCCGTTGCCCGGCCCCGTGGGCTTGGCGAACGGCCCGGCGATCTTGTTGCCGCTCTTGTCCAGCACCAGGATGTCAGGGGTGAACGGATTGGTCGGCGAGAATCCCCCGCCATAGGCCGGGTCCTCGCGATCGTTGCAACGGCTGGGCAGGCCATGTCCCGACTCCAGCACGAGCACCTTGAAGTCGCTCTTGCTGCCGAGGAACGCGATTCCGGTCGGGAAGTTCAGGTCCTGCTTGCTGAAGCGCTCGACCTTGAAGCCCTTGGGCACGACGATGTCTTCGCCGTTGGCCGGATTGTAGTTGACCGTGTTTCCTTGGCAGCCCGTGGTGTTGTTGGTCCTCGTCTGGGCTTGAGCGGTGGCGGGGAGGAGCGTCGCGATCGAAAGGAGCGCGACGAGGATGAGCAGCGTCGCTCGCATTGCGTGATTCATTGATCTTCCTCTCTCAACCGTCAACTGCGGGTTCCTGGAGCGCGTTGGGAACTGCCGCGACGATTTCTGAGACGAAAGGACGGAGGACCGCGGCTTCGCACGTCTCGCGTTGGAAGTTTGCGACTGCGTGCTGCCGCAGATGGGACACAACGCATCCTGGTAACCGCGGGCGCGATCGTAGGCATGAGACCTTTCGTTGTCAAGCAACGAAGGCCATACGTAGACGTCGCAACGGAATCGAAAGGTCAGACCATGACGCGCACACGCGGGTGATACCATCCGGCTCGGAGATCGCCCGACAAGGAGCGCGTCATGAAAGAGCCGACCGTCGTCCGCCTCGAGGAAACCGAGCGTGTCAGCTTCGGCCCGCTCTCGCATTACCAACTCATCATCGGCGATGACGAGGGCACGACACCCGTGCGCACCGGGATCCAGACGGCCCAGCCCGGCTACGCGGCGCCCGTGCACCAGCACCCGTACGTCGAGATCCTGCACATCCTCGACGGTGTCGCGGAGGCGTGGATCGACGGGCGCGAGCACGAGGCGGTCACGCTGCGAAAGGGCGACACGATGGCGATTCCGCCCGACACGCCGCACGCGTTCCGCGTGATCGGCGACGAGACACTGCGCCTGCTGGGCACGCACGCCTCGCCCAAGCGGATCGTCGACTACAAGGACGGCGCGGGAAGCGACGCGCGCGGTTACCGCGCCGTCACCTGATCGCGGGCAGCACCTCGTGCGTCAGGATGCGCAGCGTCCTGAGCATGCGGTCCATCGGGAGCAGCCCGCCGGGGTTCAACTCGACGATGAACCCGTCGAGGCCCAGCTCGGACGCCAGCCCGCCCAGCCGCTCCTTGAGGCGCGCCGCCGTGCCGAAGGCCACGCGCTTCTCGAGGATTTCGTCGTAGTCCATCGCCTTGAGCTTCTCGAGCCGCGCCGCGTGGCGGTCGAGCGGCCCGGTGTCGTTGCGGCCGAGCCGCGTGCGCGTGAGCTCCTGGTGGCGCTCGAAGAAGTATGTGATGTTCTCGCGCGGCTCCTCGAGCGCTTCCTTCTCGGTGGGCGCGGCGTAGACGGGGATGCGTAGGCACACGTCGCCGTCGCCGGGGTGGCCCGCCTCGCGCCACGCCTCGCGGTACGCCTCGAGGTTCACGCGCAATTCGGGCAGATCCACGTCGCGCAGGCCGACGAAGAGCCGCAGGCCCGCGCGCCCGACCCACGGGAACGTCTCCCTGGAGTTGGCGGCCATGCGCAGGGGCGGGTGCGGCTTCTGGACCGGCGTCGGCGAGACCACGGTGTCGCGCACGGTGAAGAACTTGCCCTCGTAGTCGAAGCGCTCGCCCTTCCACGCCTCGCGCATGATCGCCAGCGACTCCTCGAAGCGCGCCTGGCTCTCGCCGTACGCGACGCCGAGCCTGTCGTAGGTGCGCGCGCCGCCGCTACGGCCGATACCCAGGTCGAAGCGGCCCTGGCTCAGGTGATCGACCGTCGCGACCTCTTCGGCGATCCGCAGCGGATGCGCGAGCGGCAGGACGATGACGGCCATGCCGATCCGCACGCGCGTGGTGCGCGCGGCCATGAAGGCGGCGAGATTCATCGGTGCGGACTGCACCGAGCGCCATGGGTTGAAGTGGATCTCGCCGAGCCACACGCCGTCGAGGCCCCAGGCCTCGCTCGCCTCCGCCAGCTCCAGGGCCTCCGCGAACGCGGTGGCCTCGCTGGTGCCCCTCCGCCGCTCCTCCACGAAGATGCCGACGTGCATGGATTCCTCCGGTGCCCGGAACAATACCTCCGTTCCGCTACGCGCGCACCTTGGCCTCGCGGATGGCCCGCCACACCCGCTCGGCCGTCACCGGCATGTCGAGGTGCCGGATACCCAGCGGCGCCAGGGCGTCGTTGACGGCGTTCATGAGCGCGGGCAGCGCTCCGACCGTCCCCGCCTCGCCCACGCCCTTGGCCCCGAGCGGGTTCACCTTCGTCGGCACCTCGAACGAGTCCACCTCGAACGAGGGCACGTCGTCCGCGCGCGGCATCGCGTAATCCATGAACGAGCCGGCGAGCAGTTGGCCGGTCTCGTCGTAGACGAGCGTCTCGAAGAGTCCCTGTCCCAGCCCCTGCACCACGCCACCGTGGATCTGGCCCTTCACGAGCATCGGATTCACGATGCGGCCGACGTCGTCCACCACCGTGTGGCGCACGATCCGCACGACGCCGGTCGCCTCGTCGATCTCGACCTCGCAGACGTGACAGCCGTTGGGGAACGTGACGGAGGGCGGCATGAAGGCCGCCGTCTCGCTGAAGCCCGGCTCCAGCCCCGGTGGCAATTGCTTCGGCACGTACGCCGCGCGCGCCACCTCGGCGAACGTCACGCCGCGGTCGGTGCCGGCCACGGCGAACGTGCCGTCGCGCAGCGCGACGTCTTCCGGCGCCGCCTCGAGGAGCTGCGCGGCGATGCGACGGCCGCGCTCGATGACTTTGTCCGTTGCGCGCAGCACGGCGGAGCCGCCGACGGTGAGCGCTCCCGAGCCTCCATTCCCCCTGCCCGCCCCCAGCGCATCCGTGTCGCCGGACAGCACCTGCACGCGCGAGTGCGGCACGCCCAGCCGCTCGGCCACGATCTGCGTGAAGGCCGTGTCGTTGCCCTGCCCCATCGTCGTCGAGCCCGCGAAGAGGGTCACCGAGCCGTCGGGGTTCACGCGGATCTCCGCGGTGTCGGGATTCACCGCCGTGTAGGGGCCACCCGCCACCTCGATGGCATTGGCGATGCCGAGGCCGCGCAGCTTCCCCTGCTCACGCGCCTGAGCGCGGCGCTTGGCGAAACCGGCGTGATCGGCCAGCGACAGCGCCATGTCCATGCCGCGCGCGAAGTCGCCGCAGTCATACGTGAACACGAGCCCCGTCTTGAACGGCATCGCGGAGGACGGTATGAGGTTGCGCCGGCGCAGCTCGATGGGATCGAGACCGAGCTGGCGCGCGGCCACGTCGATGACGCGCTCGATGGCGTACGTGGCCTCGGGCCGGCCGGCCCCGCGATACGGGCCGGTCGGCGTGGTGTTCGTGTACACGCCAGTCGTCTCGTGGTGGATCGCGGGCGTGCGATACATGCCGGCGACGCCGCCGACGTTGTTGGTCCCCGGCCCCGCGCTCCGCGGCGTCAGGTAGGCGCCGACGTTGAGCGTGACGGCGATCCGCAGCGCGAGGAACGTGCCGTCCCGGTCCAGCGCCAGCTCGACGGTGGAGACGTTGTCGCGGCCCGCCTCGTCGGTGAGCATGGCCTCGCGGCGGTCGGAGATCCACTTCACCGGGCGGCCGAGCCGCTTGCCCGCCCACAGCACGAGCGCCATCTCGGGATAGAGCCCGCTACGCATCCCGAAGGAGCCGCCGACGTCGACGCTGACCACGCGCACGCGGTTCTGCTCCACGCCGAGCGTGGCGGCGAGCAGCGTGCGCGTGCCGTGCGGTCCCTGGATGCCCGTATGCAGCGTGTAGCGCTCCGTGCGCCGATCGAACTCGCCGACGGCCGCGCGCGGCTCCATCGGGGCCACCGCCACGCGGCTGACGACGAAATCGAGACGCGCGACGTGCGGGGCGCTCTCGAAGGCGCGCGTGACCGTCTCCGATGATCCCGCCGACCACACGAACGCCACGTTGTCGGGCGCCGCGTCCCACACGGCCGGCGCGCCCGGCGTGCGGGCATCGGCGGTGGCGGCGACGGCCGGCAGCCGCGTATATTCCACGGCCACGCGCTCCGCGGCGTCGACGGTGTGCTCGCGCGTGTCGGCGACGACGAGGACGACGGGATCGCCGACGTGGCGCACGCGCTCGCGCGCGAGCAGGGGGCGCGGCGTGGCGAAGGCCGGCGCGCCGTCGCGGCGCTTGCGCGTGCGGTCGGTCGGCAGGTTGCCCACGCCGTCGGCGGCGAGATCCGCCCCGGTGAGCACGGCGAGCACACCAGGCGAGGACAGAGCCGCGCGCGCGTCGATGCCGGCGATGCGCGCGTGCGCGTGCGGGGAGCGCACGAGGACGGCATAGGCCTGGCGCGGCAGGTCGACGTCCTCGGAGTAGCGCCCGAGGCCGCGGAGCAGCCGCGCGTCCTCGATGCGGCGCACCGACTGGCCGATGGCGAACTTCTCGACGGTGACCGGGTCGCCCACTTACTTGAGCTTCAGGTCTTCGGCCGGGCCGACGTAGGGGTAGCCCTCGATCAGCCCGGCCGCCGGCTGCTCGACGCGCGCGTTCACGCCCCAGATGAAGGCCTGCTGATGCAGGGGCGCCACGAGCACGTGATCGGCGACGGCCTTCTGGATCTGATGCAGCAGCTTCTCACGCTGCTTGCGATCCAGCTCCTTGGCCTGCCGCGCGAACAGGTCCTCCA
>QHSB01000422.1 GCA_003220335.1 Candidatus Rokuibacteriota bacterium | reverse complement strand
GGCCTTCACGTTCGCGCCTTGCCCCAGCGTGACTTTGAGGGTGTCGGTCTCCTTGGTCGTGCGGTCGTTCTCGGCGATCAACCGCGACTTCTCGGCGACAAGACCCCACCACCAGTAGCCCACGCCGAGGACGGCGACCCCGTAGACGACGGCGAAGAGAAGGCCGAGCCCGATGGGCAGAGCCGGCAGCGTAAATCCGGCGCCGCGCCGCCGTCGCGTTTCGACCGGCGCGAGGTTGATTCTGATCACTTCGATTGCTCCTTGTCTCCGGACCGCCGAAGGCCCAGCCCGACCGCCACGGCCAGGGCCGGGGCCATCGCGGCTGCCTCCTCGGCGTACGCGGGCGCCACTTCGATACGCTCGAAGGGCCGCGCGAGCTCGACCGGGATTCCCCAGTTGGATGCGAGGTACTCGTTCAGGCCGGGCAGTTGCGCGCAGCCGCCGGCCAACACGATCTTGCCGATGCGCTCGGACTCCGCCGTCGAGGCGAAGTAGTCGAACGTGCGCTGGACCTCGAGCGACAGCTCGCGCGAGATCGCCTCGAGCGGCGGCACGAGCGTTTCCCATTTCACGCCGACGTCCTTGCCGAGCTTGGCGTCCTCCGCCTGCTGGAAGGAGATGTTGAGGCGCTGGGCGATTGCCTGCGTGTAATTGTTGCCGCCGAACGGGATGTCGCGCGCGAAGATCGTCGCGCCGCCCCGTACGACGTTCGTCTTCATGATCGCGGCACCGATGTCGATGAGGGCCACCGCCTCGCGGGCCTCGCTCGGGAAGTTCAACTCCCACTGGTTGCCGAGGGCGAAGCCGTCCACGTCGACGATGAGCGGGTTGAAGCCGGCCTGATCGACGACCGCCATGTACTCGTTGACCTTCGACTTCTTCACGGCGACGAGGATGACGTCCATCTGGCCGCTGGAGCGGCCGAGCGTGTGATGGTCGATGAACACCTCGTCGATCGCGAAGGGGATGTGGTGCTCCGCCTCGAGCATTACCACGTCGTGGACATCCCGGGCCGGCACCTCGGGGATTTGAACCTTCTTGATGATCAGCTCGCGCCCGCAGACCGCGATGGCCGCCTCGAGCCCTCCGATGCCCGCCTTGACCACCGCCTCCTTGATCGCGTCGGCCACGGCCTGGGTGTCGCGGATCGAGCCGTCGGCGATGGTGTCGGCGGGCAGGCCAACGGAGGCCATCCCGGTGACGGATCCGCTCTTGATCTGCACGGCTTTGACGGCGCTCGTGCCGATATCCAGCCCGAAGGTATCGGAGCTTTTGCGCAGCTTCTTCAAGATGTTCAGCACGTTATTTCCCCTGTTGAGTCAGTAGTATAGGAGTATCCTCCGTTGCGACCAATCTTTTCCCACACACAAGCGTTGGGGGCGAGGTGCGCGTGAGGCCCCATGCCTCGCGATTTCAGCCATTTACCCGCTAGATCTCGCGCCAATTCGTGATCGAGTGCAGCGACCGCATCGACTGGACCATGTTCACGTTCTGCTGACTCGACCGTATCGAGAGGCCGCGGATTCCGCCGGCGACCGAAAAGTCGAAGGATCCGACGGCCCCGCCGGCGTTCGATTCTGAGGCGACCGCCGCGCCGCGGATGATGGTGTCGCTGCTGGCCATGAACCCCATCGACGTGGATTGGCCGGTGACGATCACAAGACCGTCCCATTCGAGGCTTCCGTGGTTCTTCAGGCCGCCGTCCTGGACGACCAGGATGCCGGCGCCCTTGATGCCGCGGTGCATGGTCAGGCCGGCGGCGCCGAAGCCGGCATCGCCACGGAAGAAGACGAGCTTCGGGTCCTGTCGCGAGCCGAGGTTCACGGTGGTGTTCATGCCGCAGCCATTGGTCAGCCCCGGCGCATTGGTCAGGCCCGACGCGCTCCCCGCGATGACCATGGGGCACCCCGCCGTGCTCCGGAGCACGGTCGTGGCCGGATTGCTCGCCACGCGGTTCACGAAATCGTCCATGAGGTCGGGCGTCAGCGAGCTATCCGCCGCCACCGTGTCGAGCCCCGTCGCGTAGGTGCCCGTCGACTGGCTCTTGCCCTTGATGGCATTGCGCTTGGCCGTCGTGTCGAGGGCCGCTTCGACGTTCGCCTCGAACGTGGTGCCGCTGCCGGCCTGGATGCCCGGCTGGGTGGCCATGCCGTACTTGAGCGGCTTGGCCGTGACCGTCCAGTTCGCCGCCGCGTCGCACCCCGTCCCGCTGGCCGTGCACGCGTAGTCGCGACCGTCGATGTCGAAGCCGTCGCTGCTGACCGCGCTGTCGGAATGCCGCCCCGGGATGTTGACGGCGCCGGGGAACGGCGGCAGCGCCACGCGCTGGACCACCACCTCGATCGTCTTCGTCGTGCCGTTGAATGTGCCGGCCGATCGCATGATGACGGTCTTGTTGGCATCCGCGGTCGGCGAGGTGTCCATCGCCGGGTTGGTGGTGCCGCTCAACCCCGTGAGCGGCGTGTCCGTGACACCGTTGTCGTTGCGGATGGAGACGCTGAACGTACCGCCGTTCGTCGCGCCCCTGATCGCGACGTTCGTGAGCCCGGCGAGCGCCACCCACGGCTGGCCGGTGGTGGCGCCGGCGAGCAGGCCACTCCAGCTCTGCCTGCCGTCGGCCGTGCTCACGAGCACGTTGAAACCGCGCTCGATGCCCGCTTCCGCGAGATGGCGCGCGCGCGACACGTCGGCGAGGTTGCGCGAGATCTGCGGCTCGAGCGTGGCCACCGAAAGATAGGCGGCGAGCAGGCCCGTCAGACAGAACAGCGCCAGCACGGCGACGATCAGCGCGATCCCCCGCTCGTCGCGAAGCATCGGCGATCTTCGCCCCGGCGCCGTCGTCATGTTCTCGGTCCGAGCACGGTGAAGACGTCCACCGCGCGCGGCTGACTGAGATCGCCCGCGCCCGTCACGGGACGATAGCTCACCCGGACCTGGATCTCCTTGCACCAGAGCGGCGTGGCGGGGCAGCCCGTCCCGCCGCCGAGATCCGTGATCGTGGTCGTGCGTCGGTACGACGGGCCAACGACCGGCGTCCCGTCGCAATTCGACGAGCCGCCGGAGATGGTGCCCGACAGGCAGTATTCCGTCGTCGTTCCCGCCTCCAGCGCCGCCGCCGAGAAATCGGTCATGGCCTGTGCGCGGAGTTGCTCGATGCGCTGCTCGGCGAGAAAGACGGCGGCCGTCTCGCCGCCGCCGGTGGCCACGCCGCTCGCCGCGTACTGGAAACCGGTGGCAATCGCCACCAGGCCGATCGTCAGGAGGGCCGTGGCCACCAGCACTTCGGCCAGCGTGAAGCCGCGCGTGGCGTGGACTATTGCACGCTCACGCGGCCCGAGGCCGCCACGACGACGTTGCGGCTCCCGCCGTTCGGGTTGGTGACGGTGAACGTCCCTCCCAGGGCCGCGGCGCCGAGCGAGGTGAAGACGAC
>QHSB01000421.1 GCA_003220335.1 Candidatus Rokuibacteriota bacterium | reverse complement strand
CGCGATGTCGAGCTCGTGGATGCGGTCCCTGGTGGCCCGAGACCGGGAGGCCCGCGCTTCGGCACGCTCGTGCACGCGGTGCTGGCAACGGTCGGGCTCGACGCGACGCCCGCACAGATCGCCGAGGGCGTGAGCCTGCAGGCGCGCATCCTGGGTGCGCCGGCCGATGAGGTAACGGCGGCGACGGCGCTCGTCGGCACGGCCCTCGCGCATCCGCTGATGTCGCGCGCGCGGGAAGCCTGGCGCGCCGGCCGATGCCGTCGCGAGACGCCCGTGGCGTGCCGTGAGCCCGACGGCTCGCTGGTGGAAGGCGTGCTGGACCTCGCGTTCGAGGAGGCCGGCGGCTGGACCGTCGTCGACTTCAAGACCGACGTAGAGATCGCCGCGGATCTCGGGCGGTATCGACGCCAGGTCGGACTCTATGCGTCGGTCGTGGCTAAGGCGACGGGTAGGAACGTGACGGCGGTGCTGATGCAGCTGTGAGCACGACGTGGGTCGGCCAAAGTGCTCGAGGACGGTTGGAAAGAAAGGCTACTCGATGCGAGTCCTACGGCGACGCCTCGCCCCTGATCTCGCCGATCTTGCGGTCGCGGTCGCTCACCAGCCTCTCCACATCGCGCCGCAGATTCTCGTTCAGCAACTCGACCTCCTCATGGGTCCCGGCCTTGCGGAGCGCGGCTCGGTGGAGAATCTCCCGCTCGGCGCTCTTCGCCGTGAAGACCTGACGGACCTCGGCGATGGCGGCCTTCTGGGCATCGGTGAGCGGGCGATCACCGACGTTGGCCTCCTTGTCCTTCTGCTGGAGGCGCTGCATTGCCAGCTCGAACGCGCTCTTGGGGGCGTCGTCAGACATCGGCCGCAGTGTAGCAGGCTGTCGGGTGCGGCCAGATGGTTCCATGTTGGTTTCCAACCGGGATAAGCCGTGAGGTATCGGACCGCCACTCGCTCGATTCACTCCTCGGTGGCCATTCCTCTCACGGACGTCGGCGCCCCGCTGCTCGGCTCACATTGGTCAGTCTCGCGGAGCGTGCTGAGGATGGCTGCCACGACGACCGCGAGCGTGACCAACACGACGCCGCCTGCCCGGACGCTCGCAGCCTCGCGGGACGCGAGCCGCCGCTGCTTCACCACTCAGCCCTCCTCGGGCGAGGGCAGGCCCATTGGCCGACGGTCCAATATCTGCGTCGCGTTGGTCGCGAGTACGGTGGGGCCCGAGTTAGCCGCCAAACACGTCTCGCAACACCTCTTTTCCGGCTGCCGAGATGGGCTCGGGCGCCAGGAGAGGAGTGTCTTCCAATGTGGTGCCAGCGGCGCATTCGGACCCGTCGCGCCAGAGGCGGTACCGCGGAGGTCAGAGTGATGAACCAGAGAGCGTTTCAGTTCGTCATCGCGCTCGCTTGCGTACTCATCCTTGCCGCGACTGCCGATGCGCAGCAGCTCGCAAAGCGAGGGACGTATACGAGCACATTTGCCTGGAACAGCGTCACGAAGGTCTACGAAGGAGACAAGGATCACATTGTCGTGGCCGGCGAGTACACCGGAGTCAATCTGACCGACGGAGGACAATCGTTCCTACATCAAGCCGCAGTGGTGTGCCCGGCCGTCGCCGTCGTCGACAAAGGCGTCGGCAGCAATCAGGGCCACTGCATCGCCACGGATCGAGACGGCGACAAGGCGTTTATCGTGTGGCAATGCCGAGCCCCTCAGCCCGGTGCTCGTTGCGAGGGCGACTTCCAGTGGACTGGCGGCACGGGCAAGTACATCGGCCTGCGCGGTAAGAACTCGTTCAACGCCGGTCCGGTCCCGAAGACGACCACCGGGTATTCCGTCTGGAAGGGCGAGTGGCAGCTCCCTGACTAGATGAGTTAGCGCGCCACGGACACCGGCTCAATTCGGCTGTCTGTAGCGCCTCGGTCAAGCCCCGAAGCGTCTGATTCTATGTCTTTGTTAGGCGTCCGCACTCAAACAAGGACTGGATGAGAGCGGTGGTCCAGTTGGAGCGGATCGAGATGCTCGATACGGCGAGCCACGCCCGCTTTTCGGACCGCGGGACCATGCAGCTTACGCGTATCGCCATCGAGGCCCTGGATTAGGCTCCACGTCCTAGGTCGGCTCAGGGCGATCGCTGCGCGTGCGGACGCCACGCGCGCCGAACGCGAGCAGCGTACGGAAGTCTCAGCCGACGTGCTGGAGTCGACGATGTCGAGTGTTCTTTCTGCCAACGCCTTAATGGAGGAGCGAGCGATGAATTCGATTACAGGTGTCGCCAAGAGTTTCTTCGAAGCCTGTGAAGCAGGAAAGGGCTGGGACGGATGCAGAGCGTACTGCAAACCGGACGCTACGTTTTCGGCGCAAGCCGAACCGCTCGCTGACGTAAAGACCCTGCAGCAGTACACGGACTGGATGAAGGGTTTGCTGATGTTTATTCCGGACGGGCGGTATGAGCTAAAGTCTTTTGGTACTGATGACGAACGGAAAAGTGTCTGTGCTTACGGCGTTTTTCTCGGCACTCATACGGGCAACGGTGGGCCCTGTCCACCAACTGGTAAGAGTGTGAGGACAGACTACGTGTATGTAATGGACTTCGACGGTGAAAAGATTCGGCACATGACAAAGATCTGGCATGCGGGACTCGCGATGAAGCAACTCGGTTGGGTTTGAAGCGATCTGCGATCGGACGAATGTATTGACACCGGACGTTGCGACGGAGCAGCTTCTTCACGAACTGAAGGGAATCTTCCTGAGCGGCGCATTCCCAAGCGCCACCAAGCCAGTCATCTTACCGCAGGGATGGGCCTGGCTTTTCACGATGCCGTCCGCTATACGGGATCGGTGACGTGCAGGCAGACAACGGGGACGCTACTTCCCGCTGAGGGGAAGCGTGAGAACCGGGCCGCCACCCCCCTTGCCGGTCAATTCCATGCGAGACAGTTCTAGCAGGAGAGAAAACGTCGCCTTCGTGGCCTGGTCCGTCTCGTCGACATAGAACCAGTAGCCGTGATACAGAACGCCGACGTGCGCGCCGGGAGGCCGCGCGGCGCTGCTGACGGAATGGATGCGGAACAATCCATCGAGGACCCGACGCCAATCGAAGGGTTGTCCGGACGGGTCACGCGTCACGGTCGCGAGCCCGGCCGCGGAGTGCTCGACGGGCACATCAATGCCGTGGGACACATAGTAGAGCGCCTGCAGCAGCGAGCGCGTTTCCACATCGAGCGTCGTGAGTCCGTCATCAGGACGGGAGCCTGGGAACGGAATCAATTCACTCTGGGTGATGGGATAGCGGGTCACACCGCGCTTGAGGCGAAACGCTCGGGCGACGTCGGCCATCTCCGGCGAGTCGACCGCCCGCGGGTCAACGAAAAGAATAGGCCGTTGCGTCTTCTTGACGAGCGTCCACTTCGTCCCTGGTTCGTCCAGGCGGTACTCGTACCCGCTCTTCGCGGCCTCGACGAGGTCGCGCGCGGTCACGCTCGCCGCGGGCAGGGGACTTCCTTGCGCCTCGCGCCGCTCTTCGGCGCCGAAGACAATCTCACCGCGATCCTGGAGTCTCTGGAGCGCGAGTACGCCCCGCTGGAATTCCTCGAACGTAGGCGCGCCCTTCGGCGTCGGGCCGCTCGCGGTCTCCGCGTTGGGCACCCAATTCAGGTTCTCCAGATAAAGACGGAAGACCGTGGCAATGGGCCACGTGGTCTTCGCGAGGTAGACGAGACCTTCGAGCGGTAACGGGGTAAACAACTTCCGCGTGAACTCCTGGTCGTCGAGTGGGGTCAAGCTGAACGTCGGGCGATCGGCGCCGCCGATGCCGAGCTGCGGCAGCACCGCGGCCCACGTCTTCGCGACTTCCGCCCCCGACGCGACGAAGAACGGCGTGAGCTGAAAGGTCTGGCTCAACTCGCGTTGCGCCGCAATCGTGGTGACGGCCAGGCTACTCGGTGTCTCGGTGTAGCGGAGCCGGACGATGTTGAGGAGCAGTTCCTCCTCGCTGGTCGCCTTCACCACCTCGTTGTACTGGAGCCGACTCCCGGCGAGGGCTCTCGGGCCGTACGCGCATCCGGATGTCATGGTCGCGATACCGAGGATACCTACGCAACGAAATAGCGCCGACACGACGCGTCTCATGCGCGCGCCGGCCATGGTTTCGAGTCCCGCTGCCATCGCGGCCGTTGCCCTCCTGGCCGCGGTTGATTTCAAAGCCCGTGCCGAAGCCGGATCGCGGTCGATCGGTGGGACCGACTGACCCAGCCGGCGCCGTGCCGCGATCGGGCAGCTGGGTGGCAACTCGGTCGCGTCTCCCGCATGGCGAATTTTCCTTCAGGCAAGATTCAGTAGCGTTG
>QHSB01000066.1 GCA_003220335.1 Candidatus Rokuibacteriota bacterium | reverse complement strand
GACATAGTACGGCGCGGACACGCTCAGCCGGGGCTTGTCGTCGACGAAGCCCGGGATGATGGGCAAGCCCATCACGAGGTCGCACCGACCCTCGTCGAGCTGCCGGAGCACGACGATCTCCCGTGCGGTGGGAACCCAGTGGACCGTCAGCTCCGCATCGAGCGCCGCCGCGATGGCGCGGGCGATCTCCACCTCGAAGCCCGGCTCCCGGGCATCCCGACTGGAGAACGGCAGGTTCGACGGATCGGCGCACAGCCGGAGCCGCCGAGCCTCGCCGGCACTGCTCGTGGTCGCGATCAGGACGATCGCGACCACGACCCAGCCTCTCCTCACTCGCTCAGCCCGAAGACGACGACGACGTCACTGAAGTTCAGCTTCCTCGCGTCGGCCCACTTGGGCTCTTTGCCGAACCATACCTGGGACCGGACGGTGCCGCCGGCCGCCACCGCGATGTACTGCTTGCCGTCGACCGCGTAGCTGATGATCCCGCCCGACTGCGGGGTGCCGAGGTTGAACGACCACAGCTCCTGGCCGTCCTTGGCGTTGAGCGCGACGACCTTGCCCTCGGCCGTGCCCTGGAACACGAGGTCGCCGGCGGTGGTCAGCGTGTGACTGATCAGCGGCGTCCGGTTGTTCCATTCCCAGAGCACCTTGTTCTGGTTCACGTCGAAGGCCCGCAACACCCCGGCATGCTCGGTCTTGCTGAAATGCTCCGTGGTGTTCCCGGTGAAGAGCTGGCCCTTCTTGTACGTCAGGTCCGGCACGTAGCCGTACTTCATGCAGAACTCGTTCGAGGGGATATAGAGGAACCCGGTCTTCGGGTTGTAGACCTTCGGCTGCCAACCGGTGCCTCCGAGCAGCGACGGACACACCTCGACCGGAGGTCCACCCATCGTCGGCCGGAGCCCGGGCTTCTCCACGCCCTTGCCCGTCACGGGATCCGGTGCGCCCCAGGTCAGTGACTTGATGAAGGGGACGGCGGAGAGGAATCTGCCCGTGATCCGGTCGAGCGTGTACACGTACCCGAGCTTGTTCGCCGTGACGACGGCCTTCTGGGTCTGTCCATTCCGCACGACGTCGATGACGTGATGCTCCGCCACCGTGTCGTAGTCCCAGGGCTCGTTCGCCAGATACTGGTGGAACCACTTCATCTTGCCGGTGTCGACGTCGAGCGCCACGGCGGACATGGTGTAGAGGTTGTCGCCCTTGCGCATGTCGGCGATCCAGGGAGCCGGGTTGCCGGTGCCGACGTAGAGGAGATTGGTGGTGGGGTCGTACGTGCCGGTGTGCCAGACGGCGCCGCCGCCGATCTTCCACGTGTCCGCGGCCCAGGTCTCGCTGCCCGGCTCGCCGGCGGCCGGGATCGAGTACCAGCGCCATTGGCTCTTGCCGCTGTCGGCGTCGAACGCCTCGACGAAGCCGCGCGGGCCCATCTCGCCGGGCCCGGCGATGCCGACGACGACCTTGCCCTTGATGACCAGCGGGGCCTGAGAGACGAAATACCCTTCGGCATAGTCGGCGATCTTCGTCTCCCACGCCGGCTTGCCGGTCTTGGCATCGAGGGCGACGAGATGGGCATCCAGCGTGCCGAAGATGACCTTGTCCTTGTAGAGGGCGACGCCGCGATTGTGCGGGATCAAGCGGACGAGCGCGCCGACGTCGTCCGGGATCCTCCGCTCGTGCTTCCACAGGAGCTCCCCGGTCGCGGCGTTCACCGCGTGCACCCGGTTGAAGGCGAGCGCCGTCGAGGTCGTGAACATCACGCCGTCGTTCACGACCGGCGTCATCTGCTGATCGCCGATGGTGCCACCGGCGAAGATCCACTTCGGCACCAGCTTCTTGATGTTGGCGGCGCTGATCTGGTCGAGCGGGCTGAAGCGCCAGCCCGCGTACGTGCGGTTGTACATGAGCCAGTTGCCGGCGTCGCGCTCCGCGTTCACGAGGCGCGCGTCGCTGACATCCCGCCACTCGGCGCCGCGGCCGGGCGAGGGCGACGCGAGGAGGAGCGACGAGAGAACCAGGAGAGCTACAAGGGGACGGCTCGCTGTTCTGACCATCTGACTTGCCTCCTTGGGACGCCGATTAGAAACGTCATCCCCATCGCTTGAACAGTCCGAACAGCCACTGGCCGAGCAGGCCCATGACCGGGGGCAGCAGCACACCGGGCACGAAGCGCGCGAGCGTGAGGGGCCAGCCGAGCAGCGGCGCCTCGTACGTCAGCGTGCGGATGGGACTCACGAGCGTCTTCGCGGTCAGCAGCGTGATGAGCGGCGCCGGCGCGGCCCCATGTCGGAAGAGATCGGCCGCGACCGGGAAGAGCACGTATGGCCCCCCCGGGATGACCAGACCGGCGGCCCAGCCGATGAGGATCCCGTGGCCCAGGCGCTCGGGCCCGAGCCAGCGCGACAGCACGGGCTGGGGGAGGAGAACTTCGAGCAGCCCTGCGAGGACGAAGCCGAGCGCCAGCTCGATCCACACGCTGCGCACGAGCCGCGCGCTGGCGGCGAGGCCGCGCAGCGGCAGGGCGGTATCGCGCGCGAAGGCGACGACCACCGCGGCCCCGACCAGCGCCAGCAAGATCCAGAGGCTCGCGTCCATGCGACGGCGCCGCTTCACGCGCGCTCGGCCGCGCGGGCCGTTCGATACGTGATGTCGGCCGTCGGCTCCAGCGCCTGCAGGCGCGCTGCCTCGACGAGGGCGTGGGCCGGCGCCAGCGAGCACGCGGGGTCGGTGGCGGCGGCGTCACCGGTGAGATGGTAGGCCTGGCAGCGGCACCCGCCGAAGTCGATCGTGCGCCGATCGCAGCTGCGACAGGGCTCCGGCATCCATGCCTCGCCGCGGAACGCGCCGAAGGCGGCGGAGTGACGCCAGATGTCGGCGAGCGGCCGCGCGCGCGCGTTGTCGAACGCGAGCCCCGGCAGGGTATGCGCGGCGTGGCACGGCAACACCAATCCGTCGGGCGCCACCACCAGGAAGCGGCGTCCCCACCCGTCCATGCACGCCTTGGGGAACTCGGCGTAGTAGTCGGGGGTAACGAACAGGACCTCCATGCGCCCCTGCAGCCGGCGCCGCGCCATCCGCGCGACGTCGCGCGCGGCGTCGAGCTGCTCGCGCGTGGGCAAGAGCATGCGCCGGTTCACGAGGGCCCAGCCGAGATATTGCGTGTTCGCGAGCTCCAGTCGATCGGCGCCGAGGGACTCGGCCAGGGCGATCACGTCGGCGACGCGGTCCAGGTTCTCACGGTGCAGCACCACGTTGAGGGTGAGCGGGAACCCGAGCTCCTTCACCCAGCGGGCCACCTCGAGCTTCCGATCGAACGCGCGCAGTCCCGCGATACGGTCCGACGCCGTCTGGGTGACGTCCTGGATCGAGACCTGCACGTTGTCGAGGCCGAGCGATTTCAATCCCGCCAGCCGCGCGCGGGTGAGCGGGATCCCGCTGGTGATCAGGTTGGTGTACAGATCGAGCCGGCGCGCGCCTTCCACGAGCGGCTCCAGATCGTCGCGCAGCAGCGGCTCGCCACCCGTGAGATTGAGCTGCACGACTCCGAGCGCCTCCGCCTCGCGGAACACACGCAACCAGTCGTCGGTGGTGAGCGCGTCGGCGTGGCGGGCCCAGTCGGTCGGATTCGAGCAGTACGCGCAGCGCAGCGGGCAGCGATAGGTCAGCTCGGCGACGAGCGTGTAGGGGCGCGGCTCCTCACTCATGGCCGCTCCGGATGAGCCCGCGCTCCGCCATCTGGGCCAGGAACGCGAGGATCTCGCGCGCGACGTCCTCGCGGGGCTGGGGCGCGTACTTGGCGGCAAGGCGATCGACGATGGCACCGACGGTGTGCTCGCCCGTGCACAGCTGCACCACGTCGGCGGCCGTGGGATTCAGCACGAGCCCGCGCTCCGGATAGAGCAACAGGTAGCGTGACGTCTGCCGGTCCCAGCGCAGCCGCGCCTTGGCGGCCAGCGTCGGACGACTCTCGGAGGTGATCGTGCTCACGCGCGGGCGCCGCCGGGACCCCAGCCCGGCTCGACGTAGGCCGTGTACAGGCTGTCGAGCAGGTGCCACAGGATCTCGGTCTTGCGGATCAGGGCCGCCACGCACTGCTCCTGGAGCTCGTACGTCGTCGCGCGCGAGACGACGAAGTCGATCGCCTCGAGCGAGTCCTGGCGCGCGCGCGGCGGGCGCGTGCGGAAATAGTCGAGCGTGTCCTTGTCGATCCACGGGTAGTGGCGCTCCCAGGCGAGCACCCGACGCGTCATGAGATCCGGCGAGAAGAACTCGGTGAGCGACGAGGCCACCGCCTCCAGAAGGCTTCGCTCGCGGACGAGATGCACGTAGCCGTCGCACGCGAAGCGGACGCCGGGCAGCACCGAGCGGCACGACGCGACCTCCTGCCGGTCGAGGCCGACGCCCTCGGCGAGGCGCAGCCACAGCTCGAGTCCACCCTCGCCGGCGGTGTCCCCGTCGTGATCGCGAATCCGACGGATCCACATCCGCCGGAAGGCCGGATCCTCCGACTTGCCGAGGATCAGCGCGTCCTTGATCGGCACGCGCGTCTGGTAGTAGTAGCGATTCAGCACCCACTGCTGGAGCTGCAGACGCGTCAGCTTGCCGTCGTGCATCAGCTGGTGATAGCGGTGGTGATCGTGATAGCGGCTCTCGCCTTCGCGACGCACCCAGTCGATGAACTCCTCGCGCGTCAGCGGCGGGTGCGTCGATGGCCCCGTCATATCTTGACCTCCATCCCGTCCCTGGCGACCTCCCAGCCGGCGGCCGCGACGGCGGCGCGCTCGGGCGAGTCTTCTCGGAGCATCGGGTTCGTGTTGTTGATGTGGATGTAGATCCGTCGTCCCGCCCGCGCGTCTGCGAGCTGCGCCAGGCTGCCCGTGCGCCCTCCGACGGGCATGTGCGCCATCTCCTCGGCACGCTTGGTGCCGAGCCCCAGCGCCGGCAGCTCGTCACCGGACCAGAACGTTCCGTCGAAGAAGACGGCGTGCGCGCCGGCGATCGCCTGTCTCACGGCATCCGTCACCGACGCCACTCCGCTCAGGTACGCGAGGACGCGGTCGGTGCGCGCCTCACGGATGCGGAACCCGACGTTGTCCTCGGGATCAGCCGGTCGCTCGCCCTCGAGGTGCAGGGGCGCCTTGCCCGGCACCACCACCGCGTGCACCGTCAGGCCGGTCGCGCGCCCGTCCACGTCGACGATGTCCTCCTCGCGGCCGGTCTTGAGGATGTGCCACCTCACCTGCCCGGGGAAGCGCTCGAGCGTGCGATAGAGGACGTTGCCACGCGTGAAGCCGCGCTCGACGGGATCGGTCGCATACACGATCAGGCGGTGAGACTCGCGGAGCGAGAGCAGCCCGAGACAATGGTCCAGGTCCCCGTTGGTCAGGAGGATCGCCGAGATCGGCGAGTGGCGCGGCGCGCGCGGATGGAGCGTGGGAGCGCTCTCGATCTGGCCGCGGATCTCGGGGGAGCAGTTCAGCAGCACCGAGCCGCCGGATCCGTCGGCGCTCACCGCCACGCACTCCTGCGTGCGGGCCTGGGCGCGGATGGTCCCGTCGCGGAGGCCGCGGCAGTTGTCACACCCGCAGTTCCACTGGGGGAATCCGCCCCCCGCCGCCGAGCCAAGCACCCGGATCAGCATCGTCGCCCTCTATAAACACGACAGCCCTTCCGCCGACCGTGCGGCCGGCGCGAAGGGCTGCCCCTGACTCGCGTGAGTCAGCCAGTGTTAGAAGCGGTCGTCCTGCTCCCCGCCGAAATCATCCTGGTAGGAGTTGATCTCGGCGTCCATCTTGACTTCCACGAACTGGGGGGCTTCCCACGTCATGACTGCACCTCCAACTGTCCGTCTCGAGGCACCACACCCAGGCAGCGCTGGTGGACGCGATCCTAGAGGACCACCCCGGGGTCGTCAAGTCCTTTCCCCATGCCTCGTCGACGCGGTGCGGCGCGGTCGCCGCGAGCGACCTTGACATCGTTCGGCGCGGGGACGATTCTTCCGCCACGCAGTTGTCGGGTCGTCGGCTCCGCCCCGCGGCGGAGCAAGAGGAACGGGGATGCGCGACACACCAGGAGGGCCCGCGCCGGTCGCCTGGCCCGGCCGTCGTAGCGTTCTGACCCTGGCGCTCGGTATGAGCGTCGGCCTGCCGCTGGCACGCCTTGCCGGCGCCGAGGACGCCGACCTGCCCCCCCGGCGCAGCCCCGCTGATCGAACGCCCGTGCCGCCGCTTCTCGCAGTTCGACCTCACGGCCGATGCCCGCGTCCTGAACGGTCCGGCGCCGCGCCGTCTGCCCGCGCTGTCGGTGAAGGTCGCGAACGGCTTCCCGGTCGTTGCCGGCGCCTTCATCGGGCGTCCGGGGTTCGAGCCCGGAGGGGGGTGAGGGGCCGAAGACGGCGTCGCACGATCTGTCGATCACACCACACGAGGGAGAAACGATGTCGCTGAGAACGCTGGCTATGGTCGGTGCCGCGCTCGCCGTGCTCGGGCCGGCGATGCTCGCAGCGCAGAGCGTCGGGAGCTACAACGCGGTGACCGAGCAACGGCTCCTCAATCCGGAGCCGCAGAACTGGCTGATGTACCGCGGCAACTACAGCGGCTGGGGATACAGCCCGCTCGAGCAGATCACGCCTGCAAACGTCAAGAAGCTGGTGCCGGTGTGGAGCTTCTCCACCGGCGTCACCGAGGGCCATCAGGCGCCGCCCATCGTCAACGATGGCGTGATGTTCATCACGACGCCCCAGCAGCAGGTCATCGCGCTCAGGGCGAAGACCGGCGAGCTCATCTGGCGCTACAAGAAGGAGCTGCCCGAGGACCTGGCGCAGCTGCACCCGACGAACCGCGGCGTGGCGCTCTGGGAAGACCGCCTGTTCGTCGCGACGGTGGATGCGCACCTCATCGCGCTCGACGCCAAGACGGGCAAGGTCCTGTGGGACACCACCGTCGACGATTACAAGACCGGCTACTACTTCACGCTGGCTCCGCTCGTCGCCAAGGGCAAGGTCATGGTCGGCACTTCCGGCGGCGAGCTCGGCATCCGCGGCTACATCGCGGCCTTCGACGTGCGCGACGGCAAACAGGTGTGGAAGACCCATACGATTCCGGGGCCGGGCGAGCCTGGTCACGAGACCTGGCAGGGCGAGGCATGGAAGACGGGCGGCGTTTCGGTCTGGCTCACCGCCCACTACGATCCGCAGCTCAACCTGACGTTCTGGGGGACCGGCAACGCGGCGCCGTGGCCCGGTGACATGCATCCCGGCGACAACCTCTATTCGTCGTCCGTGATCGCGCTCGACGCCGACACCGGCCGCATTCGCGGCCACCATCAATACCACTGGAACGACTCGTGGGACTGGGACGAGGTCTCGACACCGCTGCTCATCGATTTCCAGAAGGACGGACGCCTCGTCAAGGGTCTCGTGCACCCGGGCCGCAACGGCTATCTATGGCGGCTCGAGCGCCGCGCGGACGGCATCCGGTTCGTGGACGCCAAGCCGTTCGTCACCCAGGAGGTGTTCACGAAGATCGATCCCGTGACCGGCCGCCCGAGCTACGACCCCGAGCGCAAGCCGCGCGCCGGCGCCTCCGTCACGTTCTGTCCGGGCCTGTGGGGCGGCAAGGACTGGACGCCGGCGGGCTACAGCCCGAAGACGAACTACCTCTACATCCCCGCCAACGAGAACCTGTGCAGCACGCTGGTCGGCCAGCCGGGGCCCTACGAGCCCGGCAAGCTCTTCCTCGGCATCGATCGACCGAAGACGACGATGAGCTGGCGGCAGGGCGCGTCGCACATCGGCGAGCTGCAGGCGTGGGACATGGCCACCGGCCAGAAGGTGTGGACCCACAAGTTCCCGTATCAGAACTGGGGGCCGATCCTCACCACCGGCGGCGGGCTCGTCTTCCTCGGTGGGACCAACGATCGCAACTTTCGCGCGTTCGATGCCAAGACCGGCACGCCGCTCTGGGAGTTCAAGACCAATTCCGGCGTCACCGGCGTGCCGAGCTCGTTCGCCGTCGACGGCGTGCAGTATGTGGCCGTGCAATCCGGCTGGGGCGTCGACGCCCAGCGGATGCAGGGACGGCTCGACACCTTCCTGGGGACCAAGACCGACGTGCCGCAGGGCGGCGTGGTGTGGGTGTTCGCGCTGAGAGATTAAGGAGGACCATCATGGAGTTCAACGTCTTCGAGCACTTCAAGGGTTTCGAGCGCACGTCGGAGGGCCCGCGGACGCCCGAGGAGCAGGGCACACGGTTCTTCCTCGGCGGACATCTGGGCCCGCGGATCAGCGAGCATCTCGACGTCAGCGCGACCAAGGCGGGGCTGTCGCGCCGGAATTTTCTCGCCTCGGCCTCGGCGCTGCCGGCGGCCATGCTCGCCGTCAACAACATCACCGGCATGCGATTTTTCGACGTCACGCCGGCCGAGGCGTACGAGCCGGCGGCGGCCAAGGAGATCAAGGTCAGCCGCAAGCCGGGGAACGACTTCATCGTCGACGCCCATACGCACATCTGCACGCGCAAGGACGGCTACATCCCCGGCGTCAACACCACCGAGCGCGGGATGTGGTTCGTTCAGCTGCTGGACGATCTCGGCAAGGCGATGGGGCTGCCGAACGGGACCAAGGACATGACCGTCGAGAACTTCGGCAAGCTCATCCTCGAGGGCAGCGACACCAGCGTCGCCGTCTTCAACCCGTTCGGCTTCCGCGAAGACTACGGCGGCAAGGACATGATCCCGATCGAGGAGCAGGCGGAGGTCAAGCGGCGCTGGCCGACCCGGACCGTCATGCTCGGCGGCGGCCTCACGCCCAACCAGGGGCTCTCCGAGACGCTGGAACGGATGACGATGTTCGTGGAGAAGTACCAGATCTCCGGCCTCAAGCTCTACACGTTCGACTCCACGAAGAAGCGTGGCTGGTGGTTCGACGATCAGAAGCTCGCGTACCCCATGTGGGAGAAAGCGCGCAAGCTCGGGCTCAAGAACATCGGCTGCCACAAGGGCATCCCGTTCGGACAGTTCATGGCGCGCTACGCGCACCCCGAGGATCTCGACGCCGTGTGCGATGACTTCACGGATCTCAACTTCATCGCCTACCATTCGGCGTGGCCGTATCAGCACGAGCTGGCGGCACTCAAGGGCTTCAAGCCCCAGCGCAAGAACCTCTACGCGGAGGTCGGCTCGACGTTCGCCGCGACGGTGACGAACCGGCCGCTGGAGTGCGCCCACGTGCTCGGCACGCTGCTGCGCGACCTCGGCCCCGACTACGTCATGTGGGGCACCGATTCCGCGCTCTGGGGCAATCCACAGTGGCAGATCGATGCGTTCCGGAAGTTCCAGATTCCCGAGCAGCTCGTCGAGGGCCACGGGTATCCGCCGCTCACCCCCGAGCTCAAGGCGAAGGTCTTCGGTCTCAACGCGGCGCGCATCTGGAATCTCAAGGCCAGCGCGAGCGCCGCGCAGAGCGCGTGATGCCGGTCTACGAGTACGAGTGCACGCCGTGCCGGGTCATTTATGAGACCCGGCACGGCATGAACGATCCGGCGCTGGCAAGCTGTCCGCGCTGCCACGCGCCGGTGAGTCGTCTGATCTCGGCGCCCAATCTCAATCGTGGCAACTACGCGAGCCCGACGGAGGCAAAGTACGCGGGCATGAGCGCGCGCGAGGAGATCGCGCGCGAGCGGATCTTGCAGAAAGACTATGCGCGCATCTGGCTGCCGCCGCCGGTGAAGCACAGCCCGTGGGACGAGACCGATTGAGCTGATCGGACGAGTGCTCGTGGCGGCCGGCGTCGTCCTGCTGGCCGCCACGCCGGCGCGGCCGGCGCCGCCGCGGGTGCTCGTCGTGACGTACTCGGCCGGCTACCAGCACGACGTGGTGCGGCGTCCGGCGCCGGCCGAGCCGTCGACGGTCGAGCGCGTGCTGGCCGACCTCGGCCGGCACTCAGGCAGTTTCGACGTCACGCTCGTGGCGGCGCGTGAGGAGTTGGACCGTCTCACCGTGGCCTCGGTGCGCGCGCATCGCGCGATGGTGTTCTTCACGACCGGCGAGCTGCCGATCGCGCTCGCGGTGCGGCGGGCGATCTTCCAGTCGGTTCGCGACGGCGGCGGCTTCGTCGGCGTGCACAGCGCGACGGACACCTGGTACACGATCCCCGAGTACCGCGAGCTGCTCGGCGCCGCCTTCGACGGGCACCCATGGCATCAGCGTGTTCGGCTCGTCGTCGAAGACCGCGCGCACCCGGCCACGCGACAGCTCGGCGACGCCTTCGAGATCACCGACGAGATCTATCAATTCCGCGACTGGTCACGGTCACAGGTGCACGTGCTGCTGCGTCTCGATCCGCACTCGGTCGATGCACGTCGTGGCAAGCGTGCCGACGGCGACTACGCGCTGGCGTGGACCAAAGCGTATGGTCGCGGCCGCGTCGTCTATACCGCGCTCGGCCACGAGCCGGCTGTCTGGGCCGACGGCCGCTTCCAGGAGCACCTTCTCGGCGCGATCCGGTGGGCCCTCGGCGGCGCGTGAGGCGACTCAACGGCACGCGCCTTGATGGGACAGCACCGGGAGGCACCCATGAAGACATTGCTAAGCGTTGCACTGCTCGCAACGATCGCGTTCACGCTGGCGGTGCCGGCGTTCGCCGCCCAGCCGACTCAGGCCGATTTCGACGCCTGCAATCGCGCGGCGCAGGGCGCCGTCTCGAGCCCGAGCGCCTCGCCGCAGGCCGGCGGTGCCGCGTCACCGCAGGCCGGCGGCGTCGGCCCAGGCGGCGCAACCGGGCCCATGGGTTCCGGGCCGGGCGGCGCTCCGGCGGGCGGCGTGACCACCGGTCCGTCGGTCACGACGCCGGCCGGCAGCGTGCGTGAGGGCACGGGCGCCGTCAGCAAGGAACCCTTGAGCGCGCAGGTCAGCGGCATGGCCGATCGCGGGATGACGGACACCGCGTACAAGACCGCGTATCAGGACTGCATGAAGCAGCGGGGCTTCTAAACCAATCGCGTCCGAGCCGCACGACTCAGCGGCGGAGTCGTGCGGCTCGCGACGCCGCGGTTACGGCGCGACCGGCGGACGGTAGGCGATGCCGTAGCGCGCGAAGATCTTCGGAATCGTCTGATCCGCGATCAGCACCTCGATCGCGCGATTGACGGCATCGACGAGCGGCGGATCGGCGTTGCGCAGTCCGACGGCCACGTTCCAGCGGAAGTCCCGCTCCGGCACGTAGGCTTGGGAAATCTTCACGGTGCCGGGGTGCAGCTTGAGGTACCAGCCGACATACGTGTCGGAGACGAGCCCCGCGACTTCCTCACCCTTCGCGAGCGCGTCGAGGACCTCGAACGAGCTGCCGTATGAGGCGACCGGAACCTTGCGCATGTCGAGCACGTAGTGCGGCCACGACGTGTGCTCGACCGCGATCTTGCCCTTGACGTCTTCCAGCCGCGCGATCGTCGGCGCCGCCGCGGGCAGCACGAGCACGTAGCCGCTCGAGACGTACGGCTTGGTGAGACGCGGTCCTCGGCGCGGCCCGCCGTCGTCGGCCTTGACGATGGCGCCGATGCTGGCGTCGCAGTCGAGCCGGCGCGCGTGACGCGTGAAGACGATCCAGTCCACGCGCATGCCGACGCCGAGCTGCTTGGCGATCGCCTCCGCGATCTCGAGCTGGAATCCCGGCGTCGTCCGGTCCTGGCTCGAATACGGCAGCGCGTCCGGGTGCGCGCAGATGTTGAACGTGCCGCGCTCGCGCACGCTCGCGAGCGACGCGGCCTGCGCCCAGCCCGCGCCCGCGGCGAGCAGCAGCCCCACGACGACGAGCGCGCGTGCCGCGCGCACGCTCACTCG